>CALEJD010000045.1 GCA_937898195.1 uncultured Clostridia bacterium
AAACGGGTGTTAATTATTTGTTTCACGCAGGCGGTTATGCCGGTGGGTTGACAGTTTTGATGAACAAAGAAGGAAAACCTGTAATTACACCTATCAATGATTAACCAATTTCCATTTGTGTATGCGGTTCTAAAATGAGACGTACTGCCAAAAACAAAAACCAGACCAATCGGTCTGGTTTTTCTTTTTAGTTTGCTTTGTAAAATCGGATTTGAACCCTTGGGTTCGAGTGTTAAGAAAATGATGCAGTGCATCATTTTTAGCGAGAAGTGGCAAGGCGGGTATCGAATTTCGCAAGAAATTGGGTCGCCGAGCCATCAACATTCAAGGCGTAGCCGCAGAAGGTTGTCAAATCCGATTGTATTTTCAGATTATGCGTGATATAATTATCTTGATAACCAAGAAATTACCAGTTGAAAGGAGAATAAAAATGAAACTTCTTGATAACAGTGACAAGCATTTATTGTCAATATTGCCAGACATTATTTTTGAAAAGCTTAACAAGAAAGCTGTTGAATTTAAGTTCATTGGTGGTGGCAGTTATGGCAGAGTTTATAAATCTGTTCTTAGTGACGGCGAGATTATTGCGATAAAAGGATATAAACTTCAAGAAATGCACCGTGAAGAAGCTTTTCAACTCGATTTCTTGTCTAAAAATACAAGCGTTAAAATGCCTGAAGTGATTTTTACATATGAAGATGATGACACTGCAATTTTAGCTATGAGTTTTGTAGAAGGACAAAATGTGTTAATGCCGAACTTTTTGTTTAAAAGCAAAGAGCAGAAGCAAAAATTTGCCGACGAAGTTATTTCGGGTATGCTCGAATGGCATAGTGTTACAAATGATAAATTTGGTTCTTTGTCAAATCCTGTTTATGATAGTTGGTATGAATACTATAAACAAGAAAAGCAGACGCCTTGGCTCAATGCTTTAAAAGAATTAGCCGATAACGGAAAATTCAGCAACAAAAAGATGAAACTTCTTTATGAAGCAACAGAACTTTTTAATAATCTACCACAAGAGAAAACGACTCCCGTACTTATTCACGCAGACCTTAACATAATGAATATAATGGCTGACCCCAAAACTTTCGAACTTGTTGCTTTTATTGACCCTTGCGGTAGCATATGGGCTGACAGAGAATATGATTTATTTCAACTTCGAAACATGTGGGGTGATGCGTACGGACTTTATGAAACATACAAAAGAAGAAGCAAAACCTCTGAATTTACCGATTTCAGAGTTGCTTATTACGGTGCAATGCTTGAAGCATCAATGAGACTTAAAGGTGGTCATATTGTACCACTTTGGGAAGATTTGAATTTTGCCCGATTGAAGAAAGAAATGAAAAAGATTTTCTGATATTAAAAAAGCACTTCATAACGAAGTGCTTTAATTATTCTCAGAACTTCCTAACAAAACTACATCTTTTACATAACTCTTCACAGGCTGTTCTGTTTGAAAATCCGTTATAAATGTTTTGTGCTTTTTGCGAGTTGATTATTTCTTCTAAATTATCTTCAAAAATATTGCCTAAATTTATTTCACCGTTGTTGTCAAGGCAACAGGGGACAACTGTGCCATCTGCTAAAATGCCGATTTGGTCGCGGAGCCCATAACAGAAAACTTTTTCATTTACATTATCACTTTCAAGGTTTGGCCAATCGAACTTGTCGCCATATTGAATATAGATTTTCTTACCGATTCGTGTGCCATTTCTCTCTTCAACCCAAGGCTTTGGAAAATAATTTTCAAGCTTTGATAAAATCTCATCATTCAAACTATCTTTTCCGCCGTTGTTCCAAAGTCTGAGAACAACGATTTTTTTGTTTTCAGCTGACTTTGCATATTCAAAACAATTTTCAAGATAATCATTGAATGAAATTTTATTGTCATTTGCTTCAAAAGAGTGCAATGAGATAACAGTTTTATAATGTGATTTTGAATTCAACAAAATATCTTTATTTTTATTTAAAAGTGTGCCATTTGTGGTAATAATAACCTTGAAATTCATTTTGTCTGTAATGTTTAAAAAATCTGCAAGGTCGGGGTGGCAAAGGGGCTCGCCGAGAAGATGGAAATAAATGTAGTCAGTATATGGCTTTATTTTGTTTAACACAATTTCAAATTCTTGCGTATTCATTCTTTTGGGTTTTCTTGTTGTGCCCGGACAAAACGAACAACTCAAATTGCAGATGTTTGAAATCTCGACATATACTTTTGCAAATCTTTTCATTTTCTCACCTCACCGTGTAATTATAGCATAATTTAATTAGATAATAAACATTTATTATTGAAAGAATATTTTATATGTGATAAAATTTAACAGGGTGATAAAAATGAAAAAAGGTTTATTAATTATTTTGATTTTTTCGATATTGTTGACAATGGTATTTACTGCTTGTACAAAAGACAAGTCAACAAACATAATTGAAAACACAACAGAACAAAATGAAAATGTGAATATGGAAAAAGAAAGTCTTTCTGACCGACTTGTACGTGAAATTGATGGCGCACTTCAAAAAGAAGATTATGAGTCAATGTCAACTTATGAAAAAGGACAGATATATATTGACTATGCTAAAAAATGGGAATTTGTTGCAGATGAATGTTATAATGCTCTTATGAAATACGAGGGTGAGGATGCTGAACCTTATCCTACGACAGAAGAGTTTCGAGAAGCATTGAAAAATATGAAATTTGATTGGGAAGAGTATTACAAAACTAATATGGAGAATTACGGAACAACGGTATATTATTATTTTGGCACAGGAACTGGGGCAGGACCTGTAATGTGTAAGCACGAATATCAGTTGAAAATGGAATGGGCGTTACAACTTGTTGAAATTTGCGAAAGAACATTTTACGGCGAATTTGATATAGTTCTCGAATAGAACTCATTTGTTGAAACCAGTTTGGGTATGTGTTAAAATATCCCTATATAAAAAGTAACGGAGATTTTGGTTATGTATGATTTCAAAATTGAAACAGATTTAGTCGCATTTGACAACTTTGTAAAAGCCAACAAAGGCTCATATCTTCAATGTTCAAAGTGGCCTGAAGTTAAAACATCTTGGGGCTCAAGATTTTATAGCGGATTTTTCGGTGAAGAAAGAGTGCTCACTTGCCTTGTGCTCTCAAGAGTGTTGCCAGTAGCAGGTGAAATTTGGTATATCCCTTGCGGACCTTTGTGCGATTATAAAAACGAGAGCTTACAAAAAGAATTTACAGATTTTATTAAAGCAGAAATGAAAAAAGCAGGGGCAACTTGTCTTGTGGTTGACCCGCTTATCCCATTGCGTATCAGTGGCGAAACTCAAGAAGACGGCGTAAATGCTCACAAATTATTGACAGCTTGTGGCTATTCGTTAAACCCTAAAATCGAAACATACACATACAAACATCCTGTGCAGACATATATCCCTTTGCGTGATGGCGATAACAATATTATCCCATCAGATAAAATTCTCAAAAACTGTGAAAAAGGTGTCCGTTATAGCGTGCGAATCGGCACAACTCGTGGTCTTGAGTCAAAACTTTACACCTATGAAGATGTGAAGAAAAATCCACAGATTATGGATGATTTTATGAGCGTTATGCAAGACACATCAAATAGAAATGACTTCGTTTCTCGTGATGGTGACTATTGCAAAAACCTTATGGAGAAGTTCCAAGATAGTTCAGACATTATCATTGTTTATTATAACAAGAAAAAAGACTGTGACCTTGAAAACGAGCGTCAGGCTAAAAAACAAGAGCTTTTAAAGGCGCTTGAAACAGCACCTGAAAAGAAAATCAAGGGTATTAAAGGTGATATTGAAGCAATTGGCAGTAACACTAAAAACTTTGAAGTCAGAATGGAAGAAACCAAAGACTATCCTGATGATGCAATAATTCCTGTTGCAGGTGGATTCACTTTGCGTTATGGCGGAGTTGCATCTTGCCTTTTCGGTGGCACAAGAAATATAATCCGTAACAACACCCGTTCAAGCCACTATTTGAACTTCCTTCGTATTTGCAAGAGCATTGAATGTGGTTGTGACTATCACGATTTGGGCTATGTTCTTGTTGATTCACCTGATTTGAATAGTGACGGAACACTTGGTGAAATGAAGCCTAACAAAGATTTTGTGGGTATCAATGAGTTTAAATTAAGCTTTGGTGCAGATTATATGGAGTTTATCGGCGAATATGTGCTTGTAGGTAATAGACTTAAATATTATCTTTATAGCAATTTAATGCCAAAAGCAAAGAAAATAAAAATGAAAATTGTGAAAATGATTAGACGCTAAGGAGATTGCTATGCTGTATTTGTTTGTACATTTTAAAGAAAAATATACACCTGACGGTGAGCAGGTCTATTTCAGCATAAGCAGTGATGGACTTAATTGGGAAAAAGTTAATGACGGGAACCCTGTTCTTACTGCAACTCTTGGTGAAAAAGGTTGCCGCGATATTGAAATTGTGCGACTTCATACAGGTGGATTTGTAATCCTCACAACTGATTTGTGCGTTGCAAATCGTTATGACGAAAATCTTCAGCTTGACTGGTCAAATATTAATAGAACAGGTAGTAAATGCCTTCGTATGTGGAAAACGGACGACCTTGTGAATTTCAGCGAAGAAAAGTTAGTGCATTTTGGCCGTGATGATTTTGGTTGTATGTGGGCACCTGAAGTTTATTTTGAAGAAGGCACGGGTGAATATTTAATCCATTGGGGTTCAACTGTTGCAGAAGATGACTATAAGCATATGTCGATTTATTGTTCGGTTACAAAGGATTTTGAAACATTCTCTAAACCAAAACTATTCTTCACAAAAGACAATGAAATCCTTGATACACATATAAGAAAGATTGACGGTGTTTATCATATGTTTTATAAAAATGCACACAATCCGTCAATGAATATGCACGCTACATCTAATAATCTTTATGGACCTTATGAGCATGACAAGAACTTTGAGGATTATATGAATACCATTGAAAAACCTGGTTCATATGAAGCTGGAACAAGTTTTGTTTTACCTGACGGTAGATGGTGCGTGTTGTTTGACTTTTTCGGATGTGAAAAAGAGAAAATGGGATATGTGCCGTTTATATCGTCAAAACCTGGTGATATGAATTTCACTCGTTGTCCGGATTTATTTAATTTCCCTTATGGTTTCAAACACGGCGGAGTCATTGAAATTACTGAAGAAGAGTATGAAAGACTGAAAAATATATGAGAACGCAAAGAGTGATTGCTAAAATCACTCTTTTATTTTTTACAAAAAACGACAAAATATAACTTTAAAGTATTGATTTTTACAAAAATATGGTGTAATATGTATTTGTTAAATAAAATTTTACCAAAAGGGGCTGTAAATTTATGAAAAACATACAAAGAGTTATAGCAGTATTATTGATTTTCACTCTTGTTTTTGCATTTGCAAGTTGCAAAAAGGATGAAACACCACAAAAAATAGACCAAAGCACAACGACGACAACTGAAACCACAACGGAATCTACAACAGAACCTGAATCAACAACTGATGAGTCATCAACAAAAGAGTCATCGACAAAGAAAGATGATACAGAAACAACTACAAAGAAGACTCCAACAAAGAAAGACCCTAGCAAAACAACTACAACCACAACAACTACAACCACAACAACTACAACTACTACAACTCAGGCACCTGAGCCAACAGGGGTGACAATGGAACAACTTGCTGGAACTTATGCGGTTGTAGAAACACTTTCACCACAGGAGTTTTATGGCGAATATTATGACGCAGAAATCTGTAAAACAACCGTAAAAGCAAAAACAATTTATAAGTTCGATGCTAATGGTAACTTTACGACTTATATCACATTTGAAAATGAAGCAACAATTCGTGCAGAATATAAAGCAATTATGGTTAATGCGGTTAAGGCTGAATGTGAAGCAAGTGGAGTTCCATTTGATGATGATATGAAAGCTTATGCAGAAGAATCAGCGGACTCTATAATGGATATGATTACAGAGCCAACAACAGCAAAATATGAAATTGATGGGAATAAACTGGTTTATACAATTGATGGTTATGAAATGTATGAAACATTTGAACTTGATGGAAATAAGCTTACATTAACAGGCTCATCTGAAGGTGATATGGGTTATCCTCACACTTTGATAAAACAGTAAAAGCAATAGAGATTTGGGACGTCTTTTGACGTCCCTTTTTATTTTTTGCTACTGTGTTTATGCTATATATTCTGTTGAGATACAAAATAGAGCGAAAAAACACGAAAAAAGATACACATAAACACTATATATTGTTAATTTTATCTTGTAAAATGGCAAGATATTTGATATAATAAGATATTAAAAATATTATGTGTAACTATGCCCGAACGGAGTAGGAAAATGGATAATAAAATCGATAAATTTAATGAAGAAAGACAAAAGGATTTAATCATAGGTCGAAATGCTGTGAACGAGCTTATCAAGTCAGGCAGAGAGATTGATACACTCTTTGTTGTGCGTGGTGAAAAGGGTGGCTCACTTGGTAAAATTATCGGTGAGTGTCGCGAAAAGGGCGCTGTGGTTAAAGAAGTTGATAAAAAGAAACTTGACTTTATGTGTGGTCACAGTAATCATCAAGGTGTGGCAGCAATTTGCGCAGCTCACGATTATTCAACTGTTGAAGAAATCTTAAAGGTTGCTGAAGAAAGAAATGAAGCACCATTCATTGTTGCTTGTGACGGAATTGAAGACCCACATAATTTGGGTGCAATTATCCGTACTGCAGAGGCGGCGGGTGTGCACGGAATAATTATTCCAAAACGCAGAAGTGCATCACTTAACTATACTGTTGGCAAAACCAGTGCAGGTGCACTTGAATATATGAAAGTTGCTCGCGTGTCAAACCTTGCATCAACTCTCGATGAGCTTAAAGAAAAAGGCTTGTGGGTTTATGGCGCGGATATGGATGGAGTGGATGTCCGTTCAACAAATCTTGATGGTGCAGCAGTGCTCGTTATCGGTTCGGAGGGCGACGGAATGAGCCGAATTGTCCGTGAAAAATGTGACTTCATTATTTCACTTAAAATGAAAGGTCAAATCAATTCACTTAATGCATCAGTTGCAGGTGGAATTTTAATGTATGAAATATCATACGGCAGAAAATAAAAACTAATTCAAACTATAATAAATTTTCGGGGGACTTTATTATGGCAGACAGAATTCCAGATTCTCTCATTGATGAGATTCTCGCATCCGTAAAGAAATATGAAACAGAAGATACAAATGACATATCTTCTGAAAATGTTGATGCTTTGTTGGAAGACATCAAAGAAAGTGTGCCTTCAAAAGTGGCAGAAGAAAAAACAACTGTGATTTCTTCATTGCCAAAGGCAGATGCAAAAGAAAAATTTAAAGTGAATATTTCTGAAATAACTGAAACAGATAAAACTGTTGTTTTGCCTAACATTACAGAAGATGTGAGTGTTCATATTGAAGAAAATGGGCAAATTGGTTTTTCTGCTGATGGCACAAAAATTGGTGGCGAAGAAACAAAAGAAGAAGCAGAAACTCCAAAAGAAGAACTTAAATCTGTCAGCGGTCAAATCTCCATTGAAAAAACAAGAATGTTTAACGAAGTTAAAATACGTGGGGAATATAATCCGAACATCTCTCATAATTTAGGAAATAAGGTCACAAGAACAACAACAGGTGAAGGCGACCCCCTTTCAACTCCTGTTATGAGCGAAGAAAAATACAGAAAGCATTTTATGAATCGTCCTGTGCAGAATATCGAAAAAACACAGGAGCACCGCAAACTCATTGAGTCTCTCCCCGAAAAGACCATTGAAACTCCCGGTGTTGTTGTTAAGAAGAACAGAGAACTTACAGCAAATACAGATGGAATTGAGCCATTACCAGTTATTGTTCCAGCTGAATATGAGTTAGAGCAAGAAAAGAACAATCCTGTTGTTATTACTGAAGAAAAGGATATTTATTCAGATAATCAGATTATGCTTGAAGGTTTTGGTGAAGAAGATGAACCAATTATGCAACAGTCTGAAGAAGAAGCAGAAGCAGAACTTCGCGAAACAAGAAAAACTGTTGTTGATAACTTTATGAATGGTGGCTTGATTTTCAAGCAAGAAGTTGAAGATGGCGAAATTGGCGCAACAACTCCAAAACGTCGTTTTGAAAGACGAAAAGTATCGGTTGCTCGTGAATATTATGGCCCAAAAGATACAAATGCAGTTTACAGAGTTTTTGAAGCAGAGAAAAAGAGCCTTGTTGCAAAACTTTCAGGACTTTCAGTAATTTGCCTTATAATGTCATTTCTTGCGGCAGTTGCTGGCGCAGAAAACGGCAACTTTGAGATTTATGGCAATAATGAATATGTCTATGTTGCAACTCAACTTGTTTTATTGCTCGTTGCTTGTGGTGTTTGCTACCATAGTTTTGTCGATGCAATCAAAGGACTTAAAAACAAAGTTTTTGATATGAATACTATAATTCTTGCTTCATCTTTTGCAGGCGTTTTGCAGTGCTTTGTGGGATTCGGCTTTACAGATAGTGTTGAATCAAGCGCAAGATTATTAGCAGGGGCAGCAGTTTTGCCAATGATTTTAAAAACAGTTGGCGAGCTTATCCGTTGCAAAGGCGATATGGCAAATTTTGAAATCGTTTCAGATGAAGAGAATGAATTTTATTGTGTTCAGAATATTGGTGACGAAGATACAGCAAATGAAATTGCTCGTGGCTTAATGCTCGGTAATCCTGATATTAAATATTCTGCAAAGATTGGTTTTCCTGCAAGGTTTGTTGAACTTTCTCGTTCAGCAGAAGTTACAGGACCATTACTTAAAATTGCAGTTCCTGCAGTTTCAGGTGTTGCGTTGTTGATTGGTATTATTTTCGGCATTCTTTCTGCGAATGTTTTTGTTGGTGTCAGTGCTTTTGCTGGGGCTGTGCTTATGGGACTTCCATTAGCAGCAAGCCTTTGTGCAATTTCAAATCTCTATGCAGAAAACAAAAAGCTTAATGAAGAAGGCTCTTTGATTAACGGTTACAGCGCTGTTGAAGATGCAGTTAACTCAAATGGCATAATGGTAGATGCTTGTGACGCTTTTGTTAGTGGTGGTTGCAATATTGAAGGCATAAAACTTTATCACAAAATGCGAATTGATGAAGCAATCCTTTACACAGCATCAGTTATTATCGAATCTGGCGGAGTTCTTTCAGATATTTTCAATGGTGTAATCATTGGCAAGCAAGAACTTTTATTCCCTGTTGAATCTTTAGCTTATGAAGAAAAATTAGGTTGTTCTTGTTGGATTCATAATCACAGAGTTCTTGTTGGTAACAGAGAATTGCTTGTTCATCATAATGTTGAAACTCCTGATGAAGACCTTGAAAATAAGTTTAAACAAAACGGAAGAAATGTAATTTATCTTGCAATTGAGGGCAAAATTGCTGCAATGTTTGTGGTTGTTTATAAAGCGAACGAAGAAACAGCAAGATATATGCAAGAGCTTGAAAAAGATGGTCTTACAATCTTTTTCAGAACATCTGATGCAAATATTACAGAAGAATTTATCGAATCAGAATTCGGGCTTCCTTCAAATGTTGTGAAAATTATTAATCCTATTGCAGGGGAAATGTTCACAAAGGTGAAAAATAGCGAAATTGACCGTGCCGACGCAATGATAATGCACAATGGAAGTGCAAAGACAATGTTCTCTGCTCTTCACAGTGCTTTTACCATAAATTCTTATGTAAACACATCAAAGATTATCCAATTCGTTTCATCATTCTTGGGCGTTGCCATTGTTACTTTACTTGCAGGTCTTTCAAGTCTTGCACAAATTGGTGTTTGGCAAATTATATTGTATCAAGGGATTTGGGCAGCCGTGCTTAGTGTGCTCCCAATATTAAGAAAAAAATAATTTAGGGGATGACAGCTTTGTCAGAAATTTTAAACTCAATTAAAGATGGTTTCTTGTGGCTTTGGGGTTTTGATGAAGTCAGATTTACTATTGACGCTTTGGTTAAACTTGGTCTTGCCGCATTGCTTAGTGGTATAATCGGCTTTGAGCGTGAACATTCACATCGTCCTGCAGGTTTCAGAACACATATTCTTGTGTCAGTCGGCTCTGCACTTGTAATGCTCACATCAGTTTATATCGCAAAAGACCAAGGTATGGTCACTGATGTTACAAGAATGAGTGCACAGGTAATCAGCGGTATCGGTTTCTTGGGTGCAGGCACAATTCTTCGTGAAGGCTTCTCAGTTAAGGGACTTACAACTGCCGCATCACTCTGGGCAGTTTCTTGTATAGGTATTGCAGTTGGTTCGGGCTATATTGTTGGTGCTTTGGTGGCAACATTTGTAATTTACCTCACACTTAACTCATTGAAGAGGTTTATTGTTCGTGGTTCAGCAGGTAAACTTCTCTTTATTGAAATCAAAGATGTGGGAACACAGATTCCGCTTATCACAAAAACAATTAAACAATGCGGTGGAACAATTCATTCAATGGAAGTTGTTTATACCGAAGCAAAAGATTTGAAATTCAAACATAGAAAAGATACTTCTGTTATTAAAATTTTGGTATTCCCTAAAAACGACGATTCCCTTTCAATAATTTTAAGTACAATCAGAAGTATGGAAGATGTAGAGGATATTTATGTTGACTGATAGCATCACATTATATGATGGTGAGCATATTGAAGATTTAGGGTGTGACACCAAAGTGGTTGTGTCAAAACAACACACTTTTGGCACAGATGCAATGCTTTTAGCATCATTTGCCAACCCTAAAAGGAATGATGTTGCTTGTGATTTTGGCACAGGGTGTGGAATAATTCCATTCCTTTGGTTGAGAGACCAAAAGTGTAGTGAAATATCTGCAGTTGAAATTCAAGAAAATGCTTGCAATCAAGTTCAGCGTTCAATCACCCTCAATAACACAGAAAAAATAACTCTCTATAACAGAGATTTAAAAAATCTTGAAGGATTAAACCTTGCAAGTTTTGATTTGGTAACAATGAATCCACCCTACAAAATAGAAAACGGTGGAATAAAGAATGAAGACGAAAGCGCAACAATTGCCCGTCACGAAACCTTTTGTAATATGGATGATATTGCAAAAAGTGCTTCAAAACTTTTGCGTTTTGGTGGCAAATTCTGTATTTGTCATCGTCCAGAAAGAGTTTTTGATGCTATGGTGGCAATGAGGAACAATGGAATTGAGCCTAAAAGACTTCGCTTTGTGTCTAAAAAAGGTAACACTCAACCTTGGCTGGTGCTTATTGAAGGCAAGCGTGGCGCTAAAAACGGCTTAAAAGTTGAAAAACCATTTATAGCATATAACGATGACGGCACTCTTACAGATGAGATGCTTGAAATTACCGAAAAATATAGAAAGGAAACGGACAAATGAGTGGTAAATTGTATGTAGTTGGCACACCAATCGGCAATTTGTCCGATTTTTCCGAAAGAGCAAAAGAAGTATTGAAAAGTGTTGACTTTATTGCAGCAGAAGACACAAGAGTTACAACAAAACTTCTCAATAAATTCGAATTTAAAAAGCCGCTTATAAGCTATTACGAACATAATCGCCGTGAACGTGGTGAAATAATCATAAAGCGTATTCTTGATGGTGAAACCTGCGCCATTGTAACAGATGCTGGAATGCCCTGTATATCTGACCCTGGACAAGACTTAGTTTATCTTTGCCACGAAAACAATATTCCTGTTGAATCTGTACCGGGGCCAACTGCTTTTGCAACGGCTCTTGCAATTAGCGGAATGGAAAGTGGCAGATTTACTTTTGAGGGATTTTTAAGTACAAATAAACCAAGTCGAAAAGAACACTTGGACGAGCTTCGAAATGAAACTCGCACGATGATTTTCTATGAAGCACCACACAAGCTTAAAGCAACACTTAAAGATATGGAAAAAGTTTTTGGTGACCGAGAAATCGCAATAGTTAAAGAGCTTACAAAAATCCACGAAAATGTTATGAGAACAACACTTTGTGGGGCTTGTGAATATTTTGAAAGTGAAGACCCTCGTGGCGAATATGTTTTAATTATTGCAGGGGCACAAAAACAAAAAGAAAAACAACCTGTTACATTAGAACAGGCTGTTGAGCTCGCAAAAGATTTAGTTTCAAAGGGTGTCAGCGTCAACGAAGCAGCAAAAACTGTCGCAAGTGACACAGGTTTAAAGAAAAGTCTTATATATAAAGAATTACTTTAATTCTTTTGTTGAGTATTTATACATTCTTGCAATTTCTTTGTCAATGAGTCTTGTGGCTTCATTGATGATGGTTTCCATAGATTTTGGCAACTGCTCACTTCGTTTTGGCTTGTTGTCACCATCAAAGACAAGGGAATTAATAATGTGGTCAATAAGGTTTGTTGTAATAAATGGTGCTAATTCTTTTTTTGCATTTTCGTGGTTGGGAATTGCCCCTTGACGAAGTGCAGAAAGATACACTTTATAAATAGTGAGAATATAAATATTTCTTATTTTTGAAGCATAGTTCCTTCCGTAAACACCAAGTCGCTCTTGCATATAAACAGACGAACGGAAAACAGTACTCATTCTCACTTCACTGTCTTGTGGAATTTCATATTCTACAAAAAGTGCGTCAGACATCATTTTATTGTCTGTAAGACCTAAAAGGTAGTCAGTACTCACATCATAAAAGGTTGATGCTCGGCAGAGAAAATTAAGACCACATTCACGAATACCTTTTTCATAGTGTGAGAGCAAAGCCTGAGAAACGCCAAGGTGTTCGGCGGCTTCTTTCTGACTTAAGTTTTTATCTTTTCTAAGACTTATAAGTCTTGATGAAATTGATGTGCTCACAAAATCATTCCTTTATACTGAAAGTATAGAAATTATATAATATTTTAAACATTTTGTATATTGTATTTAATCACAAATTTTTAGGAGTTCTGATATGAAAACTTACCAAATTCATTTAATCCGCCACGCAGTCACAAAGGGTAGTCTTGAAGGAAGATATATCGGTCACACGGACGAGTCTGTGTGTGAAGAAGGTATGGCACAACTCAAGGATATTCAAGAAAATTATGGTGAATATCCAGAAGTCGACGCTGTTTTTTCAAGCCCTTTAAAAAGATGTATTGAAACAGCAAAGGCAATTTATCCAGACAAAAAACCAATTATTCTTGACGATTTGAGAGAATATGACTTCGGTGAATTTGAGGGTAAAACTGCAGAAGAATTGCAAGATGATGAAGATTTTGCAGAATGGCTTAGTGGCACAAACCCAAATAAAGCTGCACCATTTGGTGACAGTCAGGTTAGATTTAATTACAGAATTTGTGATTGCTTTGAAAAAATCGTTGATGGTGTAATTAAGGCGGGAGTTAAAAATACTGCTGTTATTACTCACGGTGGGGTGATAATGTCACTTATGCAGACTTACGCACTTCCTGAAGCAGCAATGCACGAATGGCTCACACCGTCTTGTTGTGGATATACTCTGCGCGTTGACCCATCAATCTGGTCAAGGGGAATGAAAGTTGAAGCTATTGCAGAGTGCCCATCACAACCTAAAGAGTTTGAACACGAACTTTGGGATGTCTATGACCCTGATAAAGACCCATTCGACGTAGCGTATTGGGAGAATGACGACAATTTTAAGGACAAGTAATAAAAAATTTCTAAATTAGCAATAAATAATACATTGAATTAGAAAAATTATAGTGATAAAATTGTTTTGTAAATTTGGTAACTTGGAGGGAAAATTATGAAAATGTCATTCCGTTGGTATGGCGAAAGTGACCCAATATCATTGCAATACATTCGTCAAATTCCAAATATGAAAAGCATTGTCAGTGCTGTTTATGATGTAAAACCGGGTGAGGTTTGGCCGGAAGAGTCAATTGAAAAAATGGTAAAACAATGTGAAGAAAACGGTCTTGTTTTTGATGTTGTTGAATCAATTCCTGTGCACGAAAACATTAAACTCGGCAGAGATAATGTGGACGAGCTTTTAGAGGTTTATTGTGAAAACATTCGTCGTTGTGCAAAATATGGTGTTAAATGTGTAACATATAACTTTATGCCTGTTTTTGACTGGACTCGCACACAACTTGATAAAGAGGCAGAAGATGGCTCAACAAGTCTTGTTATGTATTGGGAACAGATGAAAGGTCTTGACCCACTCAAAGATGACATTCATCTTCCCGGTTGGGATTCAAGCTATAGTCAAGAAGAAGTAAGAGAATTAATTTCTGCCTATGGTGAACTTGGCGAAGAAGGACTTTGGAAAAATCTTGAAAAATTCCTTAAAAAAGTTATTCCTGTGGCTGAAGAATGTGGCGTTAAAATGGCAATTCATCCAGATGACCCACCATATCCAATTTTTGGTATTCCAAGAATTATTACTTGCGAAGAAAACATTGACAGAATGTTAAAACTTGTTGATAGTGAAGCAAATAGTCTTTGTCTTTGCACCGGTTCATTAGGTTGTGCAAAATCAAATGACGTGGTAAAAATGATTAGAAAATATAGTGCAATGAACAGAATTGCATTTATGCATATCAGAAA
>CALEJD010000046.1 GCA_937898195.1 uncultured Clostridia bacterium
TGACCACTTCTATGGCTTCAAAGCAGACCTTATCTGCTTCTGTAAAGCTCTTGCTAACGGTTACAATATGTCAGCACTTTGTGGTGGCGAACATATGAAAGCAACTGTTTCAGGTATTACATACACAGGTTCATATTGGATGAGTGCTGTTCCTTTCGCAGCTTGTATCGCTTGTATCAACAAGATGAAAGCTCTTGACACACCAACAATGTTCCGTCGTCTTGGTAAAATGGTTACTGACGGTTTCGTTGCTGCTGGTGCAGAACACGGCTTTGACCTTAAGGTTTCAGGTGAACCTGCACTCTTCTATTTAAGAATAGCTAACGATGACAACCTTATGCTTCATCAAGAATGGGTTGCAGAATGTGTTAACCGCGGTTTGTTTATCACATCTCACCACAACCACTTCATTAACGCATCTCTTACAGAAGAAGACATTAAGAAGTCTATTGAAATTGCAGAAGATGCATTCTCAGTAGTTGCAAAAAATCACCCAGAGCTTAGAGGCTAATTAAATAAATTATAGCGGGGTGGGGACCCCGCTTCTAATAAAATTTTCTTGGAGGGAAAATTATGGCTAATTTATCAAAAGCAGAATGGCTTGCACTCGAAAAGAAAGCTCTCGAACTCCGTAAACTCTGCGTTCAGACAACAGTTTGGGCAGGTAGCGGACACTTCGGCGGCGGTATGAGTGTTATGGACCTTCTCACAGTTCTTTATCACAAATATCTCAACATTAAAGTTGACGAACCAAAATGGGACGACCGTGACAGATTTATTCTTTCAAAAGGTCACGCAGCAATCGCTTATGCTCCTGTTCTTTGCGACAAAGGTTTCAACGATGTTGAAATGCTCAAATCATTCAACCTTTCAGGTTCAAAGATGGGTATGCACCTTGACTCAAACAAGGTTGTAGGCGTTGATGCTTCAACAGGTTCTCTTGGTCACGGCCCATCAATCGCAGCAGGTACAGCACTTGCAGCAAGACTTATGAATAAGGATTTCCTTACATACGTTGTTACTGGTGACGGTGAACTTGGTGAAGGTTCATGCTGGGAAGGCTTTATGACAATGAATCACTATAACCTTTCTAACTGTATCGTATTCATCGACCGCAACCACAATATGATTGACGGTAACACAGAAGATGTTAAGAAGCTTGAACCACTTGCTGACAAGATGACAGCATTCGGCTTCAACACAATCGTTGTTGACGGTAACAATATAGGCGAGCTTTGCGATGCTATTGATGTTGCTATCGAAAGAGCAAAAGCTCCTTGTGCTCCAACATGTATTCTTATGGATACAAAGAAGGGCGCTGGTATCAAGTCAATTGAAGGCGACTACACATGGCACTATGGCGCAATCGACGATGCACTCTTTGAAAAGTTCAATAAAGAGCTTGACGAAGACTATGCAGCTCGTGTTGCAAGAGCAGAGAAGGAGGGCAAATAATTATGGCAGGCGGATTTGTTTATACAGCAGTTGACCAGACTGCGATTTCTACAGCTGAAATTTATGGTAAAGCACTTGCTGATATTATTATGAAAGATACAAAGGTTGTTGCTATCACAGCTGACCTTGCAAAATCAACAAAACTCGGTGACGTTTTGAAAGTTTGCCCTGAAAGAGTTATCAACGTTGGTATCGCAGAACAGGATATGTTCGGTGTTGCAGCAGGTATGGCAAGAGCAGGTATGATTCCATTCCTTTCAGGTTTCTCTGCATTCACATCAATGCGTGCTTGTGACCAGCTTCACACAGACATCTGCTATCAGAATGTTAACGCAAAGATTATTGCTACTCACTCAGGCACATCATTCGGTCAGGCGGGTTCAACACACCATGCTATTACTGACCTTGCAATTACAAGAGCAATGCCTAACCTTACAGTTATCGTTCCTGCTGACGGTTTTGAAACAGCAAACGCAGTTAACGCAGCTTACGAAAACTTCGGCCCTTACTATATCCGTATCAACCGTGGTTTTGACCGTGTTCTTTATGAAAATCAGGATTACGGATTTGAAGTTGGTAAAGCAGTTGAAATTCACGAAGGTACTGACATCACAGTTATCGCTTGTGGTTCTTGCGTATTCCAGGCAAAGCAGGCTGCTGAATTCCTTAAAAATGCTGACGGACTTTCAGTTCGTGTTCTTAATATGCACACAATCAGCCCAATCGACGTTGAGGCTATCCAGAAAGCAATTTCTGACACAAGAAGAATCATCACAGTTGAAGACCATCTCGTAACTGGTGGCCTTGGTTCAGCAGTTGCTGAAGTTATGGCTCAGTATGGTAAAGGCTGCGCATTCAAGATGCTTGGTCATAAGGGCTTCGCTATGATTGGTCTTCAGGAAGATATTATGTCAGATGCTGGCATTGATTCTAATGGTATTATTTCTGCAGTTCGTGAAATGATGAATGCAGACTTTGAAGAAGACGACAACTGGGACGACGAAGTATAATTACTTTGTTAACATTACTTCGGAAAGAGAGTTGATATTATGCACGAACAAAATGAACTTTATTCATCAAAAATATTTTTCAATGCTGCATTGCCACTTTTGAAAGTTATTGCTACTGATGTTCCATCTCTCAAAGCTCAGTTTGACAAGCTCACTACTGTTTTACAGATTAGTGCTCTTGACCCTGAGGTAGAGGGCGGAAAGTATGCAACTCATTTCATCATCACAGAGGGCGAATGGGAAACAAAACTTGATTCTGCACACGAAACTCCTGATGTTGAACTTGAATTTAAGAATATTGAGGCAATGAATGCATTCTTCAAGGGCAAGATTGGCCCTAAGACTCTTCCAAAAATGAAGGGTATTGTGAAGAATTTTGCAGCATTCAAAGCAATGCTTATGACACTTCTTAAACTTTCAGACCTTACAGGTGCTACACAGCCACCAAAGGACGAAGACACAAAAGTACTTATGGTTAAGTGCTTCTTCTATCTCCTTTCAAGTGGTATCAGCCAGCTTAACAAACTGGGTCATGAAGCAATTAAAGACTGGACAACAAAGAGTCCTGACCGTGTTTATGCTTTCGCAGTTAATGGTCATCCTGAAGTTTCTGCTTTCATCCGTATCAAAGCTGGTAAGTCAAGAGCAGGTCGTGGCGAATACAAGAGAGCAATGCCTTTCTTCACACTTCGTTTCAACAACCTTGATTCAGCACTTGGAACACTTCTTAGTATAGACGATATGCTTGAAGCAACAAAAGCAGGTCGTCTTATTATGGACGGTGGCCCTGAATTCGGCGCACAGCTCGGCGGATTTATGCTTGAAGTTGGCGGCTTAGCAAAATAAGATTTTACACATTAAAAAAGCTCGGTTTTAAACCGAGCTTTTTGTTTTTATTTATTCTCTTTGATTTCACGAACAAGACAAACTGTATGTATCATACCTATTCCTAAAATTATTGTTTTAACAAAATTAACTGCCACATAAATCCATTCATTAAAGAAGATTTTTGAAATAAACCCTGTAATAATTCCAGAATAATGAAACAACCAAGTTCCTAAAATAATCCCTATTACAAAAAGTATATATACTGAAAGCAAAAACAATCTTGTTTCTTTTCGCAGATTGAATTTTATATCTGTCACATATTTATATGTAACAAAAGTCATAACTATCAAAAATATTACTTCAATAATCTGCATAACATATAGCGCTATTCCAAAAAGCAAGTATAAATATATTGGTAAATAGATTGCCCATGCACACCAATAGCCTGCGTGCTTTTTAACTTTAAAACATATTATGGTGCAAAGTGTTAATGGAATACACAAATAAAGTGCCATTGGTGCAGTCACCAAGAAAAAAACTGCACTAAATAATGTTATACCAAGAAAAATATATCCTGCTATTTTAGGTTGATGTGTTGCAGAACTTTGAGGAACATCATAAGTCGCAGATTTCTCATTCTTTTCTCTACCTGCAAGTTCGTCAAGTGAGATTTCAAAAATGTCACATAGTTTAATAAGTTTATCCAAATCGGGTACTGCTGTATCATTCTCCCATTTTGAAACGGATTGACGTGACACATCAAGAGCATCTGCCAAATCACCTTGCGACAAGCTCTTTTCTGTTCGCAATTTATAAATTTGTTCGCCCAGTTTCATTAAATCCCCTCCTTTTTTGATTTGATTTTATCATAAATGAGAATAAAAATCTATCAACTTGGCTTTAAAATTTAGCAACTGTCAGTTGCACATAAAAAAGCTCGGTTTTAAACCGAGCTTTTTGTTTTTGATTTTATAAACTGATTATATTAAACAATAAAGTATCAACAATGCTTATTATCGGCAAGATTTCAAATGCAAAGCTTTCTTTGTTCTTGTTGTTATCTTTTGCGAAATAAACAAGCCACGCAATCACAATATAAATACCATAAACAAAAATTCTTCTGATTATTGCATTGTATGTCGGATATTCTTCTAATGTGTTTGCATATATGGTGAGTGCATAAGCCAACACAGAAGATATTGTTACAATAATCGCCATTGTTTTGTGTCTTTTTGCCTTACGAGTTGCATCATCCATAATTGCTGTGTTCAAAAGGCTTGCCATTATGAGTGCCACAAGTGCCATCGAAATTACAGAAATCACAAGTCCTATTCCCGTTGTAATTGGAATCATATAATATTTAGATTCGTCAGCTATTGATTCTTTATAGCCCCAAGTTGTTATAAGCGACTGAATAATTGACAACGCAGCAATCGCACCTGATGGAATAACTTCATATAGATATCTATACTTATAAATATCTCCACTGAGTCCTGTTTTCTTCATAATATGCTTAGCGAACATATTACAATAAACAATTGTTGCCACAACTGTGAACACATCAATAAATAAATCTAAAACTACTCTGACGATGTTTGAAACTGCAAAGCCCGACATACCCATTATAGTCGGCATCAGAATAGAAAAAATTGATGTGGGAAGAGCCAATATAAGCACAAACACAACATACCATGATAAAGATGTTTTAAAAAAGTATGATTTTAAATTTTTAATGGGTTTGATTGGTTCTTCTACCTTTTCTCCTGAAAAATAATTTTCGGGAAGATTATATGACACAATCAACTTTTCTGCAATATAATCAGGAATACCGTTAAGCGTTTCAATTTTTGTAAGTTCTTCTTCGCTGATATCTATTGCATTTGCAACGTCTTTAAGATATAACCCTTTTTCTGCTCTGAAATCAATTAATGTTTTTGCCATAATAACCCTCCTTTTCCTTTGTAATTTCAATATATCATATAAAGATATATATTGTCAATTGTGCATATTATAACAAAAATAACATTCTTTTTTGTTTGTGCTTACAAATAAGCCTGTTTCTGCACTTGTTCTTTTCTTGAAAGTTGGCAAATTATCAAACTGAAAGTTTTACACATTAAAAGCTCGGTTTAAAACCGAGCTTTTGTTTTGCTTTTGTTTTTACATTCATCTTGCATATCTAAAATTGCGTTCTGAATTTCTCTTGTCAATTCTTTAACTGATTTGCCATCTGATGAAATCGGCTCACCGAATGTTACTTCAACAGAGAATTTCTTCTTATTCTTTGTGTCATAAAATCTCATTATTTTCTTATCTCGTGGGAATAACTCATAAGCACCATTAATATATACCGGTACAACAGGCACACCTGCATCAATAGCAAGTACCGATGCACCACTCTTGATTTCACGGAAAATACCGTCTGCACTTCTTGTGCCTTCAGGGTGAATAAGCACACACCAATCCTCTTTAAGCTTTGCTTTGAGAGAGTTCATTGTGTTCATATTCATTCCACCGCGGTCAACCGGCACCATACCTGTTGCCTTAATGAGTTTTTTGCTGAATGCATCATTACGGAAAAGCTCTTTCTTCGCCATACAACAAAGTTTCATAAACTTTTCTTTTGAAAATGCCATTGAAACAAAAAGATAATCAATTTTTGAAACGTGGTTAGCACAGATAATAAATCCTTTATCTGTTGGCATATTTTCTGCGTTTTTAATTTTGATATTATAACAGGATTTTGCAAAATCTCTGATTTTAGCGTATGTTTTGTAGTCCGCCTCAGTTTTTTCATATGGATGAACGCTTGAGTCAGTTGTTTCAGTTTCAACAGTGCCACCTTTTTCAATGGCAACAACCAAATCTTTAACTGTCATGGTTTTTGAATATGCGCGCTCTACATTTACATTATATACGCTTTCAATTTCCATAGCCAAATCAACTGAACTTAAAGAGTCAAAAGCAAGGTCTGTGAAAATTTTTGTATCTTCATTGATGTGTGATACTGGTGCACCTGAAATATTAGCAATGATGCGAATAACCTGTGCCAACAAATCCATATCTTCAATAGGTGTATCTTCAACTTTAATTTCACCATTACGCTCTTCAATAGCCTGCTTTTTAAGAAGATATCTTTTTGCTTTTTGCAAAGATGTTCTTGGAATTTCATTAATAAAGTGAGTTTTAAAAATTCGCATATTTTGTGCAACAACTGCACCCTTTTCTCGAATTTGCTCTTCAATTTTTTCGCGTAATTCCTGTGTTTCTGCAACAATGAACGCGTGAATTTCATCGTAGTCTTTATTTTCAGCAGGTACACCACAGATTACAAACTCCTTAACACCTTCAAGACCTGCATATTTTGCCTCTAAATCGTCAGGAGTAACCTTTTTGCCTGTTGAAAGTACAATATTTTCTTTTGAACGACCAACGATTTTAATGTTACCCTCGTTATCGCGCACAGCAAGGTCACCTGTTTTGAACCATCCATCTTCGGTAAATGCTTCTTTTGTTGCTTCTTCGTCACGGAAATAGCCTTTCATCATATATGGTGACTTAATGAGCAACTCGCCATCGCCAGTAAAATCAACCTGAATGTCAGGATATGGTTTACCGCAAGAATCAGTATGAATATCCCCTTCAACATTACCGATTGTTGGAATATTTGTTTCACTTGCACCGTATGTAATAAGAAGATTAAAGCCTGTTCCATAATAAAAGTCGGCAACTTCTTCGCTTAATGGAGCACCTGCAGAGCAAAGGAATTCAAGGCAACCGCCAAATCCTTCATGAATACTCTTAAAGAGTTTTTTGCCAAGCAATGAGCCATTTTTTTTTCTTGCTTTAAGGCAAATTGGGAAGAATTTTTCAAACATAATCTTTGTAGCAGGTTTTGAGTTGATTTTGCGAAGCACTGCAGTTTTGAAAAGCTCATATGCTTTTGGTACTGCGGGCAAAACTGTTGGATGATATTCTGCAAACGCACCAAGAATTGCATCTGCCGCAATAGTTTCGATATAATGGACATCAGACCCTGAAAGTGCAGGACCCAAAACAAGACAAATCACACCATAAATATGGCTGTTTGGAAGAATTGCAAGGAATCGTGCATCTTCAGTAAGCTTTTGCACCTTAATTGTCATTTGTGTTGTTTTAATAAGGCTCTCGTGATAGTGCATAATTCCTGCTGCTTTACGGGTTGTGCCTGACGAGAAGATTATACAAGCAACATTTTCATCTGTGTCGGTGCTCTGTGGTAAATCTTCAGAAACTGTTTTTATCGAATCTTCAAGTAATGTGCCGTCTGCCACATTGAAAAACGGGAAATTATATTTTGCAAGGTCACCTAATTTTTCGTGTGCAGTTTGTGAGACAAACGCTGCTCTCACATCTGAACGAGTAATAAACTCATCCAAATCGTCACCCGTGAGTGACGCATCAATAAGTGCCGCTGTGCAACGGATTTTGCAAGATGCAAAAAATGCGATAGACCATTCAGGGCTACTTTCTGCAACAAATGCAATTCTGTCGCCTGCCTTAACACCTGCATTCACAAGTGCTTCGGCATATTTTTCAACGGCAGCAAAAACCTGGGCATAAGTGTAAATTCGTCTTTCGCCACTATTCATAGCCATTGACATTGCCCTTTTGTTAGGGTGCTTTGCGTTGATTTCATAAATAGTATCAAAAATATTCATAGTTTTTTCGGGATATAAAAATATCCTTCCTTTCAAAAAATCCATAAAAATTCTAACATATTTGAAATTTTGTGTCAATTCAAATCGCCATATAAACAAAAAGTGTTTTATGTCTTCATATTGTTCTCTTTTTATGTTATAATGCAAATATGGAAAGATATTTGAAATACAAAATTACAGAAAAATATGACGGTGAACGAGTGCTGACCTTTTTAAAAGATGAAATTGAAGCATCAGCAAGGCTTATTCGTCACCTTAAAAACATACCTGATGGAATCACTTGCAATGGTGAGCATATTCGCACCGTTGATATTCTTCATTCGGGTGATTTGCTCTGCATTCATTTGCCCGAGCAAAATGACCACAAGCACAAAATCGTTGACCCGATGCCATACGACTTGACAATTCTCTATGAAGACGATGATTTGCTCATTGTTGACAAGCCAGCTGGGTTGCCATTGCATCCATCTCATAATCATCAAGGTGATACCCTTGCAAATGCAGTATCATATTATCTTCAAACACAGGGCAAAGAAGCCGTTTTTCGTTCTGTGGGACGCCTTGACCGAGGCACTTCGGGTGTAGTTATCTGTGCACTTAACAAATATACTGCTGCTCGTCTTTCAGGCAAGGTTTATAAAGAATATTATGCTGTTTGCGAAGGTATTTATGAAGGTGAGGGTGTTATTGATAAACCCATTTATCGTCCTGACCCCATTCTCACAATCCGTACCGTTGATGACCGTGGAGAAAGAGCAATTACCGAATGGAAAGCCGTTTCAAATCATAATGGTCGCACACTTTTGCATATTCATTTAGTAACGGGTCGAACACATCAGATAAGAGTGCATTTTTCGTCAATGGGCACTTCCCTTACTGGCGACACTATGTACGGTACTGCTCGTGACGACATCTCTCGTCAGGCTCTTCATTGTTGTTATTGCAGATTTAATCACCCTGTAACCAATGAAAAAATTGAAGTGAGTTCACCTTTGCCCGACGACATTGCACAATTTGTCAAATAAAGGTATTTTTACTATTCTATTGTAAAAATATGATATCTATGATAAAATAAATATAATTCTAAATGGGTGGTGATATTGTGAACGAAATTAAAGATTATATCGTTTATCCCGAAAATTTAAAAATAGTTGTTCCTCCTATTGTGCCTAAAAAACAAAGTGACTTCTATAAAGGTGTCGTTTATAATATTTCACGTTTTATTTTGAAGTTTATTGTCCGTGGTGGAGCGTCTCTTGAAAAAATAAATGTTGATGACCTTAAACCACCGTATATTCTTCTTTGCAATCACACACAGTTTGTAGATTTTTTTACAAGCTTTAAGGCGGTGCACCCTTATAAATTCAACAATATTGCAACACTTGATGGCTTTGTTGGATTTGAAAAGGTTATGACAGAATTAGGCTGTGCTTGTCACAGAAAATATACAACTGACATAAGTCTTATTCGTGCTTGCCACAAAATTCTTCATGATTATGGCGATATTCTTTGTATGTACCCCGAAGCACGTTACTCAAATGTTGGTACAACTGCAATTATCCCCGACGTTGTCGGTAAACTTGTTAAGAAAAATAAAGTCCCTGTTGTTGTGCTCTTAAATCACGGGCATTATCTTAACGCACCATTCTGGGATTTCCGTCAATATAGAAAAGTTCCATTTCATTCAACTATGAAACAAATTCTTACAGCGGAACAGATTGAAAGCATGACTGCTGACGAAATAAACAAAGTAATTCGTGAAGAGTTGTATTATGACGATTACAAATGGCAAAAAGAAAACAACATTAAGATTACTGAAGATTTCAGAGCAGACGGTCTTAACAAAATTCTTTATAAATGCCCACATTGTTTAAGCGAAGGCAAAACTGTTGGCAAAGGCATTTATCTCACTTGTGAAGATTGTGGCAAAAAGTGGGAATTAACTGAACTTGGTGAAATGAAAGCCGTGGACGGTGAAACTGAATTTTCACACATCCCTGACTGGTATGAATGGGAAAGAGAGTGTGTGCGCCAAGAAATTCTTGATGGTACATATCATTTTGAAGATGATGTTCATGTTCACTCTTTGCCAGGTGTTAAATTTGTTGATATTGGCAAGGCTCATGTTACTCACGACCTTGAAAACGGATTTGTAGTCGAAGGTCATTATAACGGCAACGATTATAGAATTCAACGTCAAACAAAAACTCTTTACACATTACATAACGAATTTGCATTCAAAAAGCTTGGCAAAATTGACTGCTTTGATGTTTCTGTTAAAGACGATTCATTCTATTGCATTCCATCCAAGAAAGATGTTGTTACAAAGCTTATGTTAGCAACTGAAGAAATGTATAAAATCGTCAGCGATAAAAAGGAAAAGACTACGGTTTAACTACTATTATGAATGAAAACAGAGAATTTTTGACAGAAATTATTTATCCCGACAATGTAGAGAGATACAACTCTACAAAATCTCCATTAAAACAATCGGACTTAGTAACAAAGCTTGCTTACTTTGTTTCAAGTGTTATTCTCTCTCTTGTACGAAAGGGATACAAAATCGAAAAATTTAATATGGAAGGCTTAAAGCCACCTTATATTTTGCTTATTAACCATATGCAATCACTTGATTTTTGTACTATGTTTAAGGCAACTTATCCTAATAAGGTAAATACGGTCGCTACATTCCACACATACTACACCGTTTCGGGAATTATGGAAAAACTTGGATGTATTTGTACCCGCAAATTTACAACCGATTTAAGCCTAGTGCGTGCTTGCAAAAAGGTGCTTCACGAATACGGCGATATTTTCTGTATGTTCCCTGAAGCAAGATACACTTCTGACGGAACACTTTGCATTTTGCCACCTGCTATCGGCAAGCTTGCAAAAAAGAACAATGTTCCTGTTGTTGTTATGCTTAATCACGGAAATTATCTTAATCTTCCGTTCTGGACAAATTTCAAATTCCGAAAAACACCTATTAGGGTTGAAATGAAACAAATTTTGACTGCCGAAGAAGTTGCCGAAAAAAGTGTTGATGAAATTAATGAGATTATTCGCAAAGAAATGGAATATGACGAATATAAATGGCAGAAAGATAATAATATTCGCATAAAAGAAAAGTTCCGTGCTGAAGGTCTTAATAAAATTCTTTATCAATGCCCAAATTGCAAAACTGAACATAAAATGATTTCAAAAGGAATTCACTTATGGTGTGAAGAATGCGGTAAAAAGTGGGAAATGACTGAACTTGGCGAAATGAAAGCACTTCAAGGTAAAACTGAGTTTTCTCGTATTCCTGACTGGTTTCAATGGGAACGTGAAAACGTACGTCAACAACTTCTTGACGGAACATATTACTACGAAGAGGAACTGCAAGTTTTATCTACCCCTGGCGTTAATGAATATATTAACTTGGGTACGGCAAAGGTTACCCATGACTTACAGAATGGTTTTGTAATTGAAGGTTATTATAATGGCAATAATTACAGAATCCATCGACCTACCAAAGGTATTTACGCATTACATGTTGAATATCAGTTTAAGCATTTAAAATATTTAGATTGCTTTGAAATTTCAACTACAAATGATTCATTCTACTGTATGACAAAGAAAAAGGACATAGTTACAAAACTTGCCCTTGCAACAGAAGAAGCCTTTAAAATTGCAAATGAATAAAAAATTAGGACTCAACAATCCCGTTGAGTCCTTTGTTTTAATATTTCTTGTATGTTATATTGTAACCATTTTCAGAACAATCGACAGTAACAAGCCATTTTGCACCATTAGGGCTTCCTTTTAACCAATATTTATAAACATCAAAGTTTGTTTCAACAACTTCATGCTCAACTTCAAAGTAACCATACAAGTATCCGTATTCTATAAGATATTCTGCTGAAATATCATTGTTTTGTCTTGTCAGCATCGTTTTTTCATTGGTCATAAACTCACTATCCCAAGGGAACACAGTTGCTTTGAAATAATGAATTTTGGGATTACCATAAACCTGAATTGGATTATCTTCAGAACCTCTATCAGGTTGTTCTTCTAGCATTTGTTTTGTTGGCGGGGCGGCAAAGTTAGCATCTTTCCAAATCCAGAAAGCGTGAGTATATTCAAGAATTACTGCAGTAGAAATACCTATGAGTACAACTAAAATCAATATTAAAATTGTTAAAATGCCTTTTTGCTTTTTCTTGTCTTTTTCTTTAAACTTTTTCAACGCTTTTTGAAGAATAATTCTTTTAATTGCAAACACGATTTGACTTAAAATTGCAGTCATTACAAAATAGAAGAATACGTACAGCGCTGTTTCTCCATTAAGAAAGGAAAATACAGAATAAATTAATGCACTTGTAATCGGAGTTACAAAACGAAGTTTTCTACTTGAAACAAGCGTTAAAATCGTAGTGATAAAAAGAGAAACCACTGTAATTCCAATCCAGTCGTAACTACCACGCTCAAATGCAAGCCATAATGTTACAAGTATTTGAGAAAGGCAACTGATTGCAAAAACAATCCATTGAAACATATCCTTCTGTCTCTTCGACTTCTTCATTGTATCAATTATTACTTCATCACTTTTTTGAAGAATATTATCTTTATTTATTCTCTCGCCTGCAAGAAGTTCATTGACGCTCACGCCAAGAATCTCAGCCAAAGGAGCAAGAAAATCAATATCAGGAGAACCACTACCCGTCTCCCAACGGGAAATCGCCTTATTTGTGCAGTTAAGTTTTTCTGCGAGCTCTTGTTGAGTAAGTCCTTTTTCTGTTCTTAAATCTTTTATAAATTGTCCTGTTTTTATATTATCCATATTCACCTCTCCTTTCAATAAAATCATATACCAAATTACTGTTTTTGTAAATCTATGGTTCGTGGAATTAAAAAATCCGACCCACTTGAGTCGGATTTTTCTTTATTATTAATATGCTTTGCCCCAATAGAGCATTTTATCTGCTGGTTTGCCACAGCAAACGCATTTATCAGCAATTTTTTCCTGAACGAATGGAATACAACGAGATGTAACACCTGCTTGCTCTTTGAGAGCGTCTTCACACTCTCTGTCGCCACACCACATAGCTTTAATAAAGCCAGGTTTGTTTTCAGCGATGTCAATCATTTCTTCCATATTATTTGCAACATAAGTCATATTGTTTCTACGCTCAAGTGCTGCATTATAAAGACCATCGTGAACCATCTGAATAAGCTCAGGAATCTTTGTTTCGAGTTCATCAAGAGATACAAAATATTTTTCTCTTGTATCACGACGAACGATAACACATTGATTGTTTTCAATGTCGCGTGGTCCTAATTCAAGACGAAGTGGAACACCCTTCATTTCGTACTCTGCATATTTCCAACCTGGTGAGTTGTCGCTCAAATCAATTTTTGCACGGCAAATCTTCTTAAGGTTTTCATAAACTTCAGTTGCCTTTTCTTTAACACCTGGTTTATGAGATGCAACAGGAATAACAACAACCTGAATTGGTGCGATTTTTGGTGGTAAAACAAGACCGTTGTCGTCACCGTGAGTCATAATGAGAGCACCAATAAGACGAGTTGTGCATCCCCAAGATGTCTGGAATGGGTGCTTTAATTTGTTGTCTTTATCTTGGTACTGAATTTCGAAAGCTTTTGCAAATCCATCACCAAAATAATGGCTTGTTGCAGACTGCAATGCTTTGCCGTCGTGCATAAGAGCTTCGATTGTGTATGTATCTTCTGCACCTGCAAATCTTTCTTTTGCAGTTTTAACGCCCTTAACAACAGGCATTGCAAGATAGTTTTCACAGAAATCCGCATAAACATTAAGCATTCTGATTGTTTCTTCTTGTGCCTCTTCTGCTGTTGCGTGGATTGTGTGACCTTCTTGCCATAAGAATTCACGTGTGCGAAGGAAAGGTCTTGTAGTCTTTTCCCAACGAAC
>CALEJD010000047.1 GCA_937898195.1 uncultured Clostridia bacterium
TCTGCGACGCTCCAAGTGGAATGTTAAGACGATTTGAAGAACTTTACGGTTACCCGGAAAATCATCTTGACGCACTTTGTTACGGGCTTAATCATTTATCATTTTTTAAGTATATCAAGGCGGATGGTGTTGATGTTACAAACAAGATTGTGAGCGATGATGAGGCTTATAAAAATACGGATTTGCGCTATTTTGACAAAGATTTTTTAATGCGAAAACAGTATGTACCTAATGAGTATATGTATTATTTCTACAATCGCGAAAAGGCAGTTGAGAATATTCTTAAAGCCGAGCGTACTCGCGGTGAGCAGATTGCAGATATAAACGAAAAGATGACAGAAGAACTGTCAAGTATTGATATTGAAAATAATTTCGAGAAAGCCCTTAAAATCTTTGAATATTATTATGGGCTTCGCGAAAATTCATATATGGCAAGTGAAACAGGCAACAAAAGGGAAAGCAAGTGGCATTTTGATATGTATGCCCCCGATGACGGCGGTTATGCAGGAGTTGCCCTTGGAATTATTGATGCTAAAACCCAGAAAAGTGACAAGAAAATTATTGCTTGTGTGCCTAACACCTGCAAATCGATAGATTTTCTTGAAGAAACTGACACAGTTGAAATCTCTTGCGAAATCATTGACGGAAAAGTTACACCAATTAAAATTGGAGATGTGCCATTTGAAAATCGTGAAATTATTACAAGAGTTAAGGCTTATGAGCGTCTTGCGTCAAAAGCGATTATAAACTGTGACCGTGAATCAGCGGTTGACTGTTTGTATCTTCACCCACTTGTAGCCTCATATTCGCTTGCAGAAAAATTAGTTGACCAATATATTGAATTTAACAAAGATTTTACGGGAGAATGGAAATGAGTTTTGTAGCGGCTTTTGGAAAACTGAATGTGGATTTGCTTTATTCGGGAATGCCACGAATTCCAAACGATGGCGAAGAAATCTACTGTAAAGATTTCAAAGTTTGTCTTGGTGGGGGGCTCCCTGCAACTATGATTAACTGTTCAAGATTGGGTGTTCCTGCAAAAATCGGCACTTTTTTAGGTGACGATATGTTTTCACAGTTTGCAAAAGCTGAGCTCGACAAAAGTGGCACACAGTACGAAATTTTTGAAAGCAAAAACTATCCGCTTAATGTGACTTCTGCAATAATTACTGACCGTGACCGCACTTTTGTGTCTTATGGCGGAACAGAAAACTATTCAGATGAAATGCTCGAAAAAATATATAACTGTCTTAAAGGTGCAAAAGTTGTGGGTATGCAAGAAAATATTTTGCCTGTATATAAGCAACTTAAAATAGACGGTACAATTTTAGTGCTTGATACAGGATATAGTGAAGATATGTCCGTTGAAAAGTATAAAGATTTAATCGAAATTGCGGATTATTACACACCTAATATTGATGAAACCGAAAAACTTACGGGAACAAGAGAACCAAAAAAAGCACTCGATTTTCTTCGTAACTACTTTGAAAAACCAATTGTAAAACTGGGCAAAAATGGTTGTGCAGGGTATGACGGTGATTATTTTACTGTTGACAACATTGACGAATTCAAGTGCGTTGATGCAACAGGAGCAGGGGATGCCTTTCTTGCAGGGTTTATTTACGGACTTTATAACGATTTTGATTTTAGAAAGTGCATTTTAGCGGGTAACATTACAGGCGGTAAGTGTGTTACGGGTGTTGGTTGTTTGACGGAGTATTTTACAAAAGAAGAAATAAAAGAACATCTCGAGAAGTACCAGTATTTGATTAAATAATCATTGTAGGGGACGATGCCCACATCGTCCCGAAACAAACAATATTAAAACAAGCTAACAAACTTTGTAGGGGCAGGTCTCCGTGTCCGCCTATAAAAAAGGAGTTTTAGTATGATATTGAAGTTTAATTCGGAAAAAGAATATGTAGATTTTACAAATAGCATTAGAGCAAACACTAATGTTATGCCAAACTTTTTTTCTAATTATAAAGCAGGGTTTTATTCAAAAATATATAAAATTTTACTTATTCTAATGTATGCAAATTCTAATACTTGGGAACATGTGAAAATGCCAATGCATTTGAAATTCTATGGAGTGAAAATAAATGTTAAAGAAAAGCGATATTTATGTGGAATAATATCTGATTTGTGGATTGTGATGTTGCCAATAATAGCTTTAGTAGATTTGTTTTTTGTAAAAGATTTTGCAAGTTCTTTTATACTTATTTTAGGCTTTAGCTTATCTTTGTTTCTACTACGAAAAGAGCGTGAAGAGATAATAATCTTTTTACGTGAACATTTATAATTGCCCGTTGAATCCCTCCGTCAATGCAAAGCATTGCCACCTCCCTTTAACAAGGGAGGCGTAAAATTGTTAATCAGGTGAACTAATGGATAAAAAACAAGACATTTCAAATCAATTAGCAACAGCTCCTATATGGAGTTTAATAATCAAATTAAGTATTCCTGCAATTCTTGCTCAAATTGTAAATCTTCTTTACAATGTGGTGGATAGAGTTTACATTGGTCATATGGAAGATGTTGGCACAATGGCTATTACGGGTGTTGGGCTTTGCAACCCTATAATAGTGCTAATTTCTGCATTTACAATGTTTGTTGCTCAAGGCGGTGCACCCCGGGCTGCAATTGAGATGGGCAAGGGAGATATGAAAAAAGCGGAGAAAATACTCGGTAACTGTTTATCTTTACTTATTGTATTGTCAGTAATTCTCACAACCGTTTTTCTTGTGTTCGGCGAAAAGTTTTTAATGCTTTTCGGTGCAAGTGAAAGCACAATTGTATATGCACTTCCATATATGAAAATTTATGTTGCAGGCTCAATTTTTGTAATGTTGTCACTTGGGCTTAATATGTTTATTACAACGCAAGGCTTTACAAAAATTAGTATGGCAACGGTGCTTATAGGTGCAATTTGTAATATTGTACTTGACCCTATATTCATTTTTGCCTTTGATATGGGTGTTCAGGGTGCTGCACTTGCAACGATAATTTCTCAAGCCATTTCTGCGGTATGGGTAATGTCATTCTTGCTTGGCAAAAAGACAAAACTTAAAATCAGAAAAGAAAATCTTTTACCAAACATAAAAATTCTTGCTCCTGTTTTAGCCCTTGGCATTTCACCTTTTGTTATGAACGCAACTGAGGCGGTAATAAATATTGCGTTCAATTCATCACTTCAAAAATATGGTGGTGATATTGCGGTTGGGGCTATGACAATCTGCACAACTGTATTTCAGATGGCTTGGGTACCCGCACAAGGTATAGGTCAAGGTGCACAGCCTATAATCAGTTATAACTATGGTGCAGGTAATGCAGACAGAGTAAAGCAAGCGTTCAAGGCGTTTTTGACTATCTGTTTTACCTATGTTTTCGTGTTTGGTATGGCAATCGAAATATTCCCGCAGTTCTTTATTGGGATTTTTAATGACAATCCTCAACTTGTTGACACTGCAACATGGACTATTCGTCTTTATGGCTGTGCTATGATATTCTTTGGTGTTCAATTGGCTGTTCAACAAACCTTTATAGCTCTTGGCAAAGCAAAAGCTTCGCTTTTTATTGCTTGTTTAAGAAAAGTTATTTTACTTATACCTCTTATTTATATTTTGCCAAATTTCTTTGAAAACAAAGTGTTTGCGGTATTCCTTGCAGAGCCGGTTTCAGATGCAATCTCAATTATTACTGCAACAATTACATTTGTAATTGTTTTTGACAAAGAAATGAAACAAATGAAAGCAAAATAACTCTGTACTTTTTTTCTTTTATATGGTAAAATCAATACAATCTAATTGTTTGGAATGAATTGTGATGGAATTAAAAAAACACCACAAGCCGACTTTTGACAACATTTCTTTAGAAAAGCGTTCAAGAATTATTGAAACTGCAACAAAGGAATTTGCAAAAAAAGGCTATCACGATGCAAGTATAAGTAACATTGCATCTAAATCAGGTGTCAGTGTTGGTGCTATTTATAAATATTTTGAAAATAAGCAAGACTTGTTTTTGACAATTGTTGACCACAGCATTGGTAGAATGGAAACTTTGCTTGTTGGTCTTGCAAAAGCAGATGAAGATGTGCTTTTAAAGGTTGAAAAAATCCTTCGTGAGATTATTCTTGTTTCTCGTGAAGAAGGAATTTTAATTAAGCTTTACAACAGTATGACTTCCATAAACGATAAAAAGCTTGCAAAGCAATTTGCAATTGAAATGGAAGAAATGACTGCACGTATTTATACATTAGCAATTGAAGAAGGTCAAAAAAATGGTGAAATCAGAAGCGATATTGACCCTCGTGTTGCAGCGTTTTTAATTGATAATCTCTTTATGACATTGCAGTTTTCTTATGCAGGAGATTATTATGAAGAAAGGTTTAAAATTTTCTGTGGTGAGGATGCTCATCAAAGAGATGAATTTATAATTGAGCAAATTTTGAAATTTATTAAGTCAGCACTTAAATAAGTGGATATAAAGGGGAAACAAAAATGGAAAAAGAAATTTATGCTCTTGCCTTTGATATTGGTACAACAGGCGTTAAAACCTGTCTTTTCAAAATCGGCAAGACAATCGAACTTTTAGAAGCAGCAACTGAAGGCTATAAGCTTTATATTATGCCTAATGGTGGTGCTGAGCAGGACCCAGACGAATGGTGGGCGGCGATGTGCTCAACATCAAAAAAGGTTATTAAAAACTCAAAGATTGACCCAAAGAATATTTATGGTATTTCTTTCTGCTCACAGATGCAAGGCCTTGTGCTTGTTGATAAAGACGGCAATCATGTTCGTCGAGCATTCAGTTATATGGACCAGCGTGCAACTGAAGAAATCAAAAAAGGCATTGCTTACGGACCACAGGTTGCAGGTGGTAATGTGTTCAAGCTTCTTCCATCACTTGCAATTACTGGTGCAGCAGCATTAAGTGTTAAGGACCCTGTGTGGAAATATAAGTGGACCGAAGCTAACGAGCCTGAAAATTTTGCAAGAGTACATAAATGGCTTGATGTTAAAGAGTATCTTATCTGCCGTATGACAGGTGAGTTTGTAATGACAAAGGATTCTGCATTCGGTGCACTTCTTTATGACCTTAAAAAGAAGGATTGGAGCCCTACAATCTGCAAACTTTTAGGTGTTGATATGAAACATCTTGCAAGAATTGCTGATTGTACTGAAAAAATTGGTGTGCTTCGCGAACAACAGGCAAAAGAATTAGGCCTTGTTCCTGGTATTGCAGTGTTCGGTGGTGGCGGTGATGCTACACTTATCGGTGTTGGTGCAGGTGCTACAGAACTTGGTGACACTCACGTTTATCAAGGTACATCAGGTTGGGTTTCAACTGTTACTGATAAGAGCGTTGTTGATGCAAGCACAATGATGGCGGCAGTTGTTGGTGCAGAAGATGGCATTTATAACTATTTTGGTGAACTTGAAACTGCGGGTAAATGTGTTGAATGGGTTAAAGACCATTTGGCTCTTGATGAAATAGATATTTATATGAGTAAACAACATAACTTAAAGCGCAAAAAAGCGGATATGGAAGTTGTTTACACAGGTCTTTATGACTATATGATGGCTGTTATTGATTCAATCCCAGCAGGTAGCGGTGGTGTAATTTTCACACCTTGGCTTCACGGTAACCGTTGTCCATTTGAAGACCCAAATGTAAGAGGTATGTTCTTTAACATTTCACTTGATACAGGCAAAACCGAAATGATTAGAGCTGTTGTCGAGGGCGTTTGCTTCCATCTTCGTTGGTTCCTTGAAACTGAAGAAAAGAAGGTTAAAACATCAAAAACAATTCGTTTTGTTGGTGGTGGTGCATTGTCAGATGTAACTGCACAGATTCTTGCAGACTGTACAGGCAGAGTTGTCGAGACGGTTGCAAGCCCACAAAACGTTGGTGCTGTTGGTGCAGCAGTTCTTATCGCGATTGGTGCAGGTATTATCGAAAAAGTTCCTGATGCAAAGAAGCTTATTCCTGCAGCGAAGACGTTTGTGCCTAACGTAGAGAATAAAGCTATTTATGATAAAAACTTTGCAGTATTCAAGAAACTTTATAAAGCAAATAAAGATAATTTCGCAGACCTTAATAAAACTAACTAAATTTAAAAGACGGAACTTTTAAGTTTCGTCTTTTTTATCTGTTTTAATTGACAATATCTTGCTTTTATGTAATAATTATAATGTATAACAACAGAAATAAGCTCTTTGTGTGGAGGTAAGAATATGAAATCAACAATTATCAGAATAATTGCTGCAATTATGGCACTAGTTATGGTTGCTTCTTGCTTTGCAGGTTGTGAAAAAAAGCCTGAGGAACCAGGCGTTACAAAACCATCAAAGGTTGAAGGTCCTGCAAATAATGATGTTGGCAACGATGTGAATGTGGATGATACAACAACAACAACTACTACTACAACTACAACCACTACAAAACCAACATCTACAAAGAAACCATCAACAAGCACAACAACCACAACAAAACCATCAACAGGTTCATCAGGTGGCACTCTTTCACAAGCAGATATGAATGCTCTTCTTAACGCTGCTGGTTATGCTTATGATGCTGAACAACAGATTTATTATTCAACAATGAACCCTTGGCAGCGTCACTTTGGCTTCGGTGAAGAATATGACCAAGCAGCACCATTTGCTAACATGAGATATACAACACTTAAGGCAGATTTTGAATATGACGGTCTCAAATGGAGACTTCAGTGGTGGAAAGGCCAATATGGCGTTCTCGTTGGTGCTGAACTTGGTGTTTATACAAAAGACCCTAATGATAATTCAACAACATATTATGAATGCGCATCTCAAGAACATCTTCTTGAAATGAGCATGGATTTCTATATGAGCGCAAAAGATTATAGAAGTGGTAACAGACTCTTCTATCGTGAAGAACAGGCTCACTGGTGGCTCACAGGCTTTAAGTTTGGCTATGCTGATTCAAGAAAGATTGTTGTTGTTGCAACGCTCAAAGCATTTGACCACGAAATGGCAAACGCAATTGAAAAGAGCTTCGAAAAATTGACAGGTTCTGCAGTAGGTAGACAGAAGTTCAAATATATGACAGAACTTGACGGACAAACAACAGACTGCTACACAAGAAAAGGTGACACATTCACAGTTGTTTGGGAAAAAGCAGGTTTCGAAAATTATTCATAATTTTACATATTAAAGCACCGTTTTTGCGGTGCTTTTTTATTTTTTAACTGGCAAAATAACGAAATGTTAAATATTGTTTAATAAAAAATAAAAATAATTGCTTATTACAGTTGAAAAATGCATAAAATTAGTGTAAAATATACAAACAGACTTTAATTTTTTATGTTTTTTATAAATGTTTTTGGAGGATTTGTATGAATTATAGCCTTACAAAGAAACAAGCAAAAGAGCTTGTTGACTCAAAACTTTCTCATTTTATCGGTGTAAATCCCGAAGAAGCAACAAATGAACAGTTTTATAAAGCAATTGTTTTGATTCTCAGAGATATGATGAGTCAGGGCAGAGCAGAATTTTCAAAAGAAGGTTCAAAAAAAGGAACAAAGAGAGTTTATTATCTCTGCATGGAATTCCTTATGGGCCGTTCACTTAAAAACAACCTTTATAACCTTAACCTTACAAAAGTTTTTGAAAGCGTTTTGAAAGACTATGGCGTAAAGATGGATTCAATCTATGATTGTGAACCAGATGCAGGTCTCGGTAACGGTGGTCTTGGTCGTCTTGCTGCTTGCTATCTTGATGGCCTTGCAACTCAGGGTTATGTTTCAAAGGGATATTCAATTCTTTATGAATATGGTATCTTCAAGCAGAAACTTGTTGACGGTTGGCAGACTGAACTTCCTGATTTCTGGCTTCCAGGTGGTGACGTATGGCTTGTACCACACGAAGAAAGCGCAATCAACATCAACTTTGAGGGCGAAGTTCGTGACACTTGGGAAAATCACTATCACCATGTTGAAATTGAAAACCCAACAGTAATTCAGGCTATCCCTTATGATATGCACGTTGCAGGTAAAGACGGAAAAGGCATTTCTGTTCTTCGCCTTTGGTCTGCAAAAGCACCGGGTCTTGATATGGCACTCTTTAATCAGGGTGACTATATGAGAGCTATGGAAAGAAATGCTATGGCAGAGGTTATCAGTAAAGTTCTTTATCCTGCTGACAACCATCCAGAAGGTAAATCACTTCGTCTTCGTCAGCAATATTTCCTTGTTTCAGCATCTATTCAAGACATCGTTCAGCATCACCTTCGTGAATTCGGCACAATGGATAACTTTGCGGATAAGGTTGCTATCCACGTTAACGACACTCATCCAACAATGGCAATTCCTGAACTTATGAGAATTATGCTCGACGAATGTGGCTACGGTTGGGATGAAGCTTGGAATATTGTTACAAATACAGTTGCTTATACTAACCATACAGTTATGAAAGAAGCACTTGAATGTTGGCCAGAAGACCTTTATAAGAGACTTATGCCTCGTATCTGGCAAATCACAAAAGAAATCGACAATCGTTTCCGTTCATTTGTATGGGAGAATACACAGAATGCAGACACAGTTGAAAGAATGGCAATTATGTCAAACGGCGTTGTCAGAATGGCAAACCTTTGCGTTGCAGGTTCACATTGTGTAAACGGTGTTTCTGCTCTTCACAGCGATATTCTTAAAGATACTGTTTTCTCTGATTTCTATGCGCTCACACCAAACAAGTTCACAAATGTTACTAACGGTATTGCTCACAGAAGATGGCTTTGTCAGGCAAACCCAAAACTTACAAGCTTCCTTACAGAAACTATTGGTGACGGATTTGTAAAAGATGCTAACAAACTTCTTGATTTGAGAAAATATAAAGACGATAAAGCAGTTCTTGATGAGCTTGGTAAGATTAAGAGAGCAAATAAAGAAGAATTTGCAAAATATGTGCTTAAACACAACGGAATTCAGCTTGACCCTGATTCAATCTTTGATGTTCAGGTGAAACGTTTGCACGAATATAAACGTCAGCACCTTAATGCACTTAATATTCTTTCACAGTACCTTGCAATTAAAGAAAATCCAAATGGCGAGTTTATTCCTCACACATACATTTTCGGTGCAAAGGCAGCGTCAGGTTATTTCGTTGCAAAGAAGATTATTTCTTTCATTTGCGCACTTGCAGACTTAATCAACAATGACCCCGACGTTAAGGGCAGACTAAAAGTTGTTTATGTTGAAGATTATAATGTTACTCTTGCTGAAAAACTTATGCCTGCTGCTGACATTTCAGAGCAGATTTCACTTGCAAGTACAGAAGCATCAGGTACAGGTAATATGAAACTTATGCTTAACGGTGCGGTAACACTTGGTACAATGGACGGTGCAAACGTTGAAATCTATGAAGCAGTTGGCGAAGACAACATTTATATCTTTGGGATGAAAACACCGGAAGTTCAACAGTTGCAGAAACAGGGCTATGTGCCACAGAATTTCTACAACAACAATGCAGAAATCCGCAAAATTCTTGATTTTGCTAATCAAAATGGTATCGGTGGCAAGATGTTCCACGAAGTAACATCAACAATTATTCACCATGACCCATATATGGTGCTTGCAGATTTTGAAGATTATAGAAATACTCAGCAGAGAATTGCAAAAGACTTCTTAGACCGCGATAATTGGAACAAGATGTCACTTATGAATATCTCTGGTGCAGGTCGTTTTGCAGCAGACCGCGCTATCAACGAATATGCACAGAATATCTGGAATACAAAATCAGCATTTAAGAAATAACAATTAAAGGTAGGTCTATGACCTACCTTTTTTATTGAACTTAAGTATGATTTTACTTCTAATTCGTTCATAACAATTATCAACTTCGGGATGGGGAATTTTCGTGCTCCCGATTTGTTCTCTGAAAAAACAATTCATTTTTCTTCGATGCTTAACCGAATAGTCCGGTTCGGGCAAAGAATCATAATATTCAAAATCTTTATCCATAAATAATCACCTCGTTATTCCATATAATACTCCGTATGGGATATTTTAGTCAACCCCATACGGAGTATTTGCTACAATCGATTTGTGGTGATGATAATGGAGACAAGATTAAAAGATTTAAGAACGGACCACGATTTAACACAAGAAGAATGTGCTAAAATCGCGTTTATATCAAAAAATTCATATATACGATATGAAAATGGAATAAGAGTTCCACCCCTTGATACAATAAAACTTTTTGCTGAATATTATAATGTGTCGATTGATTATATTGCCAAATTAACCAATGAAATGAAACCATATAAAAAATAAATTAGAGCAGGCGAAAAAACCTGCTCTTTTTGTTACACAAATTTGAATTTGTCGAACCCCTCAGTCACCTTACGGTGACAGCTCCCCATCAAGTGGGGAGCCTAATATAGCCTTCCCCCACTGAGGGGAAGGTGGCACGAGCAAAGCGAGTGACGGAAGGGGGGAAGAGTTAGACAAACCCTAATTTGTCACATTGTCTTAATCCCCGCATCCGCAACCTGTAAAGGTATCACCTTTTAAGCAACCTTCTTTAGGTGGGAAGAATTCGTCAACAGGGAATTGGATTTTTCTGAATGCGTCGCAAGGATTATCGGTGTCGCAACTACATTCTTTGCTTGGAATACAGAAATCATAAGCAGGGATAAGCATCTGCACATCTCTTTCGAGTTGTACGATTGTGAAAATTCCAAGAGTGACGGTAACAATCTTTTCAGGCTCGTGGTCATAGCAGTCAAAATCTCCGTCAAAACAACGGCAAACGCATTTTGGCAATCTGCCCGGCTTGTGACAAGGGTCGCAACAGTCGTGGGCTTTGCGAAGCTTAGCATCAAGGCAAATTGGGTCAACGGTCTGTACCTTGGCTTTTGGATTTGTGTTAGTCATTTCGAGTTGAGTGTCTGTTTCGCAACTTGCAAATTCAGATGAGAACACCTTCACATTGCCCTCTGAACCATAGAGAATACATTTTTTAGAAAAGCTTGCAAGTCCCTCGACGATTGTTGGTGGATTTGCGTGGCCACAGAAAACATCAAGGCAAACCTTGAAGAAATAAGTGATATCTACTGAATAAAAGCCACGGTTAAAAGGTACTCTTTCAACTTCGATGAATGCGTTAAGTACTTCACTGCCTCTGCAACGGACATTTGTTGCTTTGTCGATAAGACATTGTGCTGAAGATGTGAAATAAACTCTCAAATCTTCAAGGCAATCTTTGTCTGCGCAAGAGTCATAAACTCGGTTTGTGTCAATACAAACAGCTTCTTTGATTTTTGATTGGATACAGTTTCTATTTTCTGACATCTCTGTTCCTCCTAAATAAAAATTGTCAACTGACAGTACCATTTTATGAAAAATTCATTATCTTGTTACAACTTGTTGCAAGAGAAAAATTTTTGTGATAAAATTTTATTAAGAAGGACAGTTGAAAGGGGGATAATTATGAAAAGTAAAATTCTTGGTGAGCTGACTCAGATAGCAAACAAAATGGTTTCACAGGTGGCAGATGTCACAACAGCCAGACGTGAAAGAAAAAGCGAAAACCTTATTTTTCGCGAAATAGAAACAGACAGAATACATTCAAACTATATTCGAATTATCCCTGCGACAGTTGTGCTGTTGGTTGTTGAAATCTGTGGGATGATTTGGGCAATCTGGACAAATGTTAAGTTCGATTATGGCAAAGGCTTTTTGTGGTCTTGTGGTATTTTTGCTTTTATCTCAATATGTGTTGTTATAGCTATTGAAATTGATTTGAGAAAAAGATTTATTTCAAACAAGAAAAAGAAAAGTGTTTATATTGGTTACTGGATTATTTATATGATTGAAGCGCTGTCTTTTTCTGTTATGGAATATCTTGACCGTGGTGCAATCAATAATTACATAACATTTATGATTGTGTTCACTTTCTTACCTGTTATTGAGCCGATTCCAAAGCTTTTTGTCTTTGTTTTTTCAATGGCAACCGAAGTGTATTTGATTTTATACACAGATGGTTCAATTGGTAAGATTATTGTTTGTATTGCGTTGGCTGTTGCGGGTGTGCTTTGTTCCCATATCAGATTTTTCTATTATACGGCAAATGCGCTTGTGAACAAAAAATTAGAGTTTTCTGCAAATGGTGACCCGCTGACAGAATTTATGAACAGACGTGGATTTGACAGCAGAATAAATTCAATGAGAGGCTTCTGTGACGCTAACGGATATGATGTATGTTTCATTATGATAGACATAGACGATTTTAAAAAGTTCAATGATGTCTATGGCCATATAAAGGGCGACATATGCATTAAAGCAGTTGCAAAGTGTATTGGAGAGCATTTTTCAAGACCTACTGACCTTTGCGTTCGCTATGGTGGTGAAGAGTTTCTTGTTGTTACAGCACAGAGAAATGTGCCTGCTTTGATTGAATATTTAACAAAACTGCTTAAAGATATAAATCAAGTAAAAGTCGAGGGTATAAAAGAGCCGATTTCGGTAAGTGTTGGTGTTTATACTAGTCTTAATAGCAAGAAAAAATCAACACAATATTTTATAGAAAAAGCCGACGCTCAACTTTATAATGCAAAAAACAACGAGAAAAATTGTGTATCATATAAAAACGAGATACACAGATAAACAAAAAATCCAAGGCAAGTTGCAGGAATATACTGTGACTTGCCTTTTTTTATTTTTTGTGATAAAATACAAATATATATTGGGATTTTATGATTGAATTGAGGAAACAACGATGTTTGACTTAATCTACAATCAAATATATTACATAGGTATTCAGGCTATCCGTTGTGGCAAACGCTTTTTCAGATGGCTTGGGTCTTTGTTGCTTAAACCAATAAAATTTATTGGAACATTGATTTTTACACTTGTGATTGTTATCGATAAACTTGTGTTAAAACTCTTCCATGAAAGTGTTGATGACTTTAAAGAATTGGTTTCAGAAACCAAGAGGGTTATGTCTGATTTCAAGACGAGAACACCTGATACAAGAAAAAGAGATGTCTTTAAAGGTTATGTGTTAAAGGCGTTCAGCAGATATAAAAAATCTTTTATATACGTGTTGAACGTAGCATTGCCTGTGATATCTCTCATAATACTTTTCAATGTGGTTTCTGGCTTGTCTGATATGACCTTTGCTCTTGAAGTTAACTATAATGATGAGATTATAGGCTATGTGAGTAGTGAAGCTGTTTATAAAGAAGCTCGTCAGCAAGCAATTGACCGCCTTGACATCTCTGCTGCTACAGGCACAGACAAAACAGATAAAGACGTTATAGACGATGCAGAATATAAAATCAAGCCTGTTAAACGCAGTCAGATTAATGATGCAACAACAATTTGTGATAAATTGATTGAAAAATCCGATAGTAATATTACGAATGCATGTGGTATTTATATTGATAATGCTTTTGTTTGTGCTGTTAAAAACGAAACTGATGCACTTAGTGTGTTTGATAGTATTCTTGCAGAGCACGAAACAGGTGAAGCAAACGCAGTTGTAAGTTTTGTGCAAAATATTGAGTATGTTCAGGGCCTTTATCCTGATGTAGAAAATATTGTGCGAGATGCAGCATATCTCAATGAAAAGCTCCGTTCAAAGAAGAGCGAAGCCAGATATTATACGGTTCAGTCGGGTGATACCGTTTCAAAAATTGCAAAGCAGTTCAATATGAAAACATCAGAAGTTTTCAATCTTAACCCTGAACTTCGCGAAAGAATATATGTTGGTCAACAAATTTTGCTTTCAGGTGAAGTGGGTTTTGTTCAGGTGCAGACAACAAAAACAGAAGTCCGCACAGTTGAGATTCCATATAGCACAATAAAGGTTAACACAGATAGTCTTTATGTTGGCGACAAAAAAGTTGTAACAAAAGGTGTAAATGGTGTTCAACAAGTTACAGAATTGGTTACATATATTGATGGCGTAAGAGTTTCAACAAAAGAAGTGTCAAGAGTAACTGTCAAAGAAGCAGTTGACGAGAAAGTTCAGATTGGTACAAAGAAGAACTCTTATGGTTCATCGGGTGGACCTGTTATTTCTTATGGTGGTCGCTTTGTATGGCCTGCAAGTGGTGGTGCTACATATGTTTCATCATATTACGGCAAGAGAAGTCTTAACGGATGGCACGGTGGTATAGATATTACTCGTCCGGGTGGACGAAGCACGGGTGCGCCTGTTCTTGCGGCAGAGTCGGGAACAGTAAAACTTGCAAGAGTATATAGTTCTTATGGCTATTGTGTCATTATTGACCACGGCGGTGGATTACAGACACTCTATGCACATATGAAACCGGGCTCCTTAAGAGTTTCGGCAGGACAAAAAGTTAAACGAGGACAACAAATCGGTCAGATTGGTTCATCGGGATTTGTTACCGGACCACACCTTCACTTTGAAGTGAGAGTTAATGGTAATAAAGTAAATCCTGCTCCATATCTTGGAATTAAAAACAGACCGAATAGCTAATATTATGGAAAAATTTATTATTGCAGGAATAAAAACTGAATATAAAGTCCGTGGAGAATTACTGCGTGAACGTTCTGAAAAATATAGGGCAGATTTTGACGACAGCGAAACACAAATAAGACTCAATATTCGTGAAGAATTCATTCAAATGAAAAAAGAAAAACTCCCACATTTGTCTTGGGATGAACACGAATATATGTGGACTTGTGATGCGTTCTATAACGAGATTCTGCGATTTGGTGGAATGATGCTTCATTCTTCTTGTGTTGAGAAAGATGGGTTTGCATATTTGTTTTCAGCAAGAAGTGGAACGGGCAAATCGACGCACACTCATCTCTGGCTCGAAAACCTTGAAAACACAAGAATCATCAATGACGATAAACCCGCATTGTTAAGAGAAAATGGTATTTGGTATGCTTGCGGAACTCCGTTTTCAGGCAAAACAGATGAAAATCTGGATGTAAAAATCCCTGTCAGAGCCATTGTGTTTTTGTTCCGTGGTAAAGAGAACAAGGTTAAAAAATTAGACAAATCTATGGCAGCACCATTAGTCTTGGAACAGACAATAAATCCTGTTGACAAGTCCTTAGCTGTAAATATGCTTGAAAATTTGGATTTGCTTCTTCGTGAAGTTCCGGTTTTCACATTGCATTGCAATATGGAAAAAGATGCTGCAATTACTGCTTATAACGAAATTGAAAGGTTGATAAAAAATGAAAATTAAAGACGGTTTCATATTGAAAGATGTTGCAGGTAGTAAAATCGTAATTGCAACAGGTGAGGCAAGACTTTCGTTTAACGGAGTAATCACTTTCAATAGCGTTGGTGCAGAGATTTTTAACTTGCTCGACGGAACAAATTCTCCTGAAGAAATTGTTGAAAAAATTGCGAATGATTACAATGTGGATGCTGGGATTGTGAAAAGAGACTTTGATGCTCTTGTAGAGAAACTTAGAAAACACAATTTGCTTGACGAATAATTTATTAAAAACCATATAAAAGTTTATAAAAAACATTGCATATTCAAATTGAGTTTGGTATAATCTTTTGGATATGTAATAAAAGAGGAGTATTGATATGGAATATAATACAAACAACTCTCAAATCGAAAAAGGCATTGATATTGCAACCATTATGCAATATGCACTTCGTGTGCTTCAGAAATGGTGGGCTGTTTTGTTAGCTGCTGTTATCTGTGCAAGTGCAGGTTTTGTTGTTGCAAAGGTTACTTATGTGCCACAATACACTTGTACAATGCGTTTCGTTATTGACAACAAAAATGAAAACACAGTGTCTGGTGGACAAAGTGTAAGTGATATTAATGCTGGCATGCAGCTTGCTCGAGACTACGTTGTTATTATGACTGACACAAATTCGCTTATGGAAGCAGTCGCAAAAAACAGCGGTTATGATATTACCGGTGACCAGGTTAAAAAAATGCTTAAGGGGACACTTATTGAAGACACATCAATCGTTGCGCTCAATGTAACGACATCTAACCCTGAAGTTTCATATGCTGTTGCAACAAGTTATCTTAATAATTATGCACAGACAACTGACAAGGCACATAGCAACACAAGAGCTATTGTCATTGATGAACCTGTTATGCCAACTGAGCCAAATGGTGATAACTCAAAATTGCTTTACACTTTGTTGGGCTTTGTATTCGGTGCAGGTCTTGTTGTTGGTATAATCTGTATCAGCATTTTCATTAAAGATACAGTTAAGCTTACAGACGATATTACAAATAAACTCAACAGCAAAGTTGTTGGTTCAGTTGTTCATATCAAGAAGAACGAAAAAGGCAGTCTTCTCTTTACTGATAAGAAGACAGGCTTTATGTTCATCGAAGCATTCAAGACTATTCGTGCAAAGCTTGAAAATACAGCAAAACGTCATAACTACAAGACTTTTGTGTTTACAAGTACTGCTGAAAATGAAGGTAAAACAACAATTGCAACAAACACAGCTTTGGCTCTTGCAAAGAACGGCAAATCAGTTCTCTTGATTGACGCTGACCTTCGTAAACCATCAGTATATAAGACACTTGGTGTTTCAGCTACAAACGAAGCAGGTCTTGCAGGTGTAATTACTGGCGAAAAGACACTCAGCGAATCAATCAAATATTTTGAAAAGTTCAATCTTTTCCTTCTCATTTCAAGTCAGGCTGTTTCAGAATCTGCTGAACTTCTTTCATCTGACGAAACAGAAGAAATTCTTGAAGCTGTTAAGAATGAGTTTGACTATGTTATTATTGATACTCCGCCAGCAGGTCTTGTGGCAGATGCAACAATTCTTGCTCAGCACGCGGACGCAACAGTAATGATTATTCGTAATGACCGTGCACCAATGCGTCGTATCAGAAAGACTATGGAAGACATTAATGGTACAGGCACTGATCTTCTTGGTGTTATTTATAATGACGCTGACAGCAGTTCAGCTGTAAATCTTATCAAAGCTGGTAAGAAGAGCAAGAAGGGCTATGGCTACGGTTATGGATATGGTTATGGTTACGGCTATGGTGAAGAGTATAAAAGTAAAAAGAAATAAACAATTAGAGCCGTACATTTAGTACGGCTTATTTTTCGGCAGTATAGAAATTAGGATTTGAATATGTCAGAACAAAGAAATAATTTACAAGAAAATAAAATGGGAATTATGCCTGAGGGTAAGCTTTTGGCATCTATGGCAACGCCTATGATGATTTCAATGCTTGTTCAGGCTTGCTATAATATAGTTGATAGTATTTTTGTTTCACAACTTAGTGAAAATGCATTGAATGCTGTGTCGTTAGCATTTCCTATGCAACAGATTATGATTGCCGTGTGCGGTGGTACATCTGTCGGTATGAATGCGCTTCTTTCAAGGGCTTTGGGTGCAAAGAATTTTGAAAGAGCAAACAAAATTGCAAACACAGGAATTTTTCTCGCTATTTGTAGCAGTATAGTGTTTGCCCTGGTTGGGTTATTGGTTACAAAACCATTCTTTTTAGCACAGACAGATGTGGAAGAAATCGTGAATTATGGCACACAATATACAATGATTTGTATGGTGCTTTCATTCGGTATTGTTGGGCAATTCTGTTTTGAAAAGTTGTTGCAATCAACGGGTAGAACATTCTGCACAATGATTACACATTTAATTGGTGCAGTTACAAATATTATTTTAGACCCGATTTTGATTTTTGGACTTTTCGGGTTCCCTAGACTTGAAGTTGCCGGTGCGGCCATTGCAACAGTTGCGGGACAAATTGTTGCAGCAATTATGGCAATAATTTTTAATCTTAAATTCAATAAAGAAATACATTTCAGCACAAAACTTATTCGTTTTGATAAAGAGATTGTAAAAGATATTTACAAAATCGGATTGCCATCAATAGTAATGCAATCAATCGGCTCTGTAATGACCTTTACACTCAACAAAATTCTTATTTCGTTCACAACAACTGCAACGGCTGTTTTCGGCGCATATTTCAAACTTCAGAGCTTTGTTTTTATGCCGATATTTGGCCTTAACAACGGAATGGTGCCAATTATTGCATATAACTATGGTGCGAGAAAATTCAGCCGTGTTAAAAAGACAATTATCATAACACTTATTACTGCAGTATCAATTATGTTAATTGGCGTTGCTGCATTTGAAATAATTCCGGATAAATTGCTTTCTCTTTTCAATGCATCAGAAGAGATGCTTGCTATCGGTGTTCCGGCATTGAGAATAATTGGAATCCACTTGATTTTTGCAGGTTTCTGTATTATTACAGGCTCTGTTTGTCAGGCAATCGGAAATCCAAATTATAGCCTTATAGTTTCGGTGTGCCGTCAGTTAGTAGTGCTTTTACCTTGTGCGTGGGCTTTAGCCCAAACAGGAAAACTTGAGCTTGTGTGGTTCGCATTCCCGATAGCAGAATGCGTGTCGCTGATACTCAGTGCAATATTCCTTTTAAAGACGTTGAAAAAAGCAAAAAAGAAAATGCAAGATATAATAGTTTAAAACTAAAAGCGGAGCTTCGGCTCTGCTTTTTTCTTGCAAAAAACGAGAAAAATATATGAAAAATCAAGAAAAATTATGAAAGTTAAAGAAAAAGCATAACAATATTCCAAAAATGTTAAAATTTTGTCAAAATAGTCAGAAAAACTGACTTGAAGTTCACGTGAACCTGTGATATAATCAAGCTACAATGATGGAGGGAGGGTAAAAGCTATATGTTAGAAAAAATACCGGGAACGGTACTTTCATTTAACAGTTCAGCGGCAGAAAATAGTTATTCATTGATTTCTCCGCTTCTGACGGTAACAAAAGGGCTCACCTTGGCTCAGGTAACTGCGCTGACGGGGCTTGAACCGTCAACAATTCAAAATTGGGTAAAACGTGGCTGGGTAAAAAATCCCGAAGGAAAACGCTATGGTGAAGAACAAGTAATGCGTATTATACTTATAAATATGATGCGTGGCTCAATGCAACTTGAACAGATAGCATTTCTGATGAGCTATATAAATGGGTCGGTGGATGACCGAGCAGACGATATTTTACCCGACAAGGACTTATTCAATATTCTGTGCAATATAATATATATCTGTGAAGAGAGTTCAGCTCTTGATACAGATTATCTCGATAAAGTTATTGAAGCACAAATTGAAAAGATTAAAATAAGCGATGCGGTGTCAGTTAAAAAGCTGAAAACTGCATTGAGAGCAATGGTGTTGGCATTTCTCTCAACACAAATAAGAGAAATGGCACAAAAAGCATTTATGCAACTTATGTAATTCAAAGGAGGGGTTGTATGGTTGAATTTTTGGTGAGAATATCACCACAAGATGCGGTGGATTTGGTTGATAAAGAAATTGTCAACGGGTCCATCACAGGTGAAAAAATTGACGAGCACATTTGCACAACAGAGAGTGGTAGAGAAGTCAGAGTGGTTATCTATGAAAAGCATTATTACAGAGCAGAGAACCGTTTGACCCTTACCTTGACTGTTGATAATCTTCAAGGGCTTACCCGTGTTCACGCAGTCGGTGGTGGCGGTGGCTCAGGCTTTTTCAGATTTGATTGGGGCGCATCAGACAGTTTTGCAAACTCTGTTGAAAATGCACTCTATCAATATAAAATATAAAGGGAGGATTTTATGGAATATCTAATGGCTAACCCATGGGCTATATGGATTGCAGTTGGCGTATTCTTCTTAATCGTTGAACTTTGCACAACAGCATTAGTATCTATATGGTTCGTACCTGCGGCAATAATTACCTGTTTATTGTCATTTGTGATTAAAAGCGCAATCTGGCAAGTTGCCATATTCGTTTTACTTAGCGCAATATTTATGGTAGTCTTCCGCAAAATTTATAAAAAATATATTAAGAAACCCGTTGATGATGTTGACCAGAATGAAAAACTTCTGGGAAAAATAGTAACAGTTATTGACGAAACAGATACTATTAGCGGAAGAGTCAAGTTAGGCGACATTTATTGGAAAGCAATCACCGAAGATGGTGAAACACTTTCACAAAATGAAAAAGCAGTTATCAAGAGTGTGCAAGGCACAACTCTTGTTGTAACTAAATTTAATTAAAAAAGGAGAAAAATTATGGAATTATTATTTATCCCAACAATCATCGCAGTTATCATTATCGCAATTATTATTGCAAACGTACGCATCGTACCACAGGCAAACGCATTCGTTATTGAAAGACTTGGCGCATATTATACAACTTGGGACACAGGTCTTCATGTAAAAGTTCCTATTATCGACAGAGTGGCAAAAAGAGTAAGCCTTAAAGAAGCAGTTGTGGATTTCCCACCACAGCCAGTTATCACAAAGGATAACGTTACAATGTCAATTGATACAGTTGTTTTCTATCGCATTATTGACCCAAAACTCTATACTTATGGCGTTGAAAGACCAATGATGGCTATTGAAAACCTTACAGCAACAACTCTTCGTAACATTATCGGTGACCTTGAGCTTGACGCAACTCTTACATCAAGAGATACAATCAACTCAAAGATTACAGAAGTGCTTGACGATGCAACAGATGCTTGGGGTATCAAGATTAACCGTGTGGAATTAAAGAACATTATGCCACCACGCGAAATTCAGGATTCAATGGAAAAGCAGATGAAAGCTGAACGTGAACGCCGTGAAAAGATTCTTCAGGCTGAAGGTGAAAAGAAAGCTGCTATCCTTGTTGCTGAAGGTGAAAAAGAATCTGCAATTCTTCGTGCTGACGCTATCAAGGAATCAAAAATCCGTGAAGCAGAAGGTGAAGCAGCAGCAATTCTTAAAATTCAAGAAGCAACTGCAGCTGGTATCGATATGATTAACAAGGTTAATCCAAGTCAAGAGTTCATTAGCATCAAGGCTCTTGAATCTTTCGAGAAAGCAGCAGACGGCAAAGCAACAAAGATTATTATCCCATCAGAAATTCAAGGTCTTGCAGGTCTTGCAACATCTCTTACAGAGCTTGCAAAGAAAGACTAATTGCGTGATTAAAATCACGCATAGATATAAATCCTTGCAGGGTTTTCGATATGCGACAAGTCGCTCGATATGTGCTAACGCACTCGATATGTTCACTTTGTGAACGAGGATTTATATCATATCGAGTTTGAGCGTAGCGAAAACATATCGATTTTACGAAGTAAAAATATCGAGTTGAGTTTACTCAACATATCGATAAAACAAGAATCAAGGCGGGAGCCTAGCTCCCGCCGAGTTTAAAAGGATGGGGCAAAATGAAACCTTTTATAAGCATTGATATTACCGAAAATAAGAAAAATGATAAAATTAATGGAGAAGAATTTGTTGTTAAAACTGTATCTCAGATGCAAAAACAATCCTTTGAAAATGCACAGGAAGATGCACTTGGTTTAGTAGAAGAAGCAAAAATGCCTTTGCTTTTGCGCATAATTCAAGGCGGATGTGGAATTGTAAGTTTGATGATTGTGGCAGGCATTGTTAAGGCTTGGGCTCCAGAAGACGGTCTCACTATTGCTCAATGTTACCAGAACGCTCCGGCATTATTCTGGATTGCTGGTGCTTGTCTTGTTGTTTGGGCAATATTAAAGTTTTTGAGTACAAAAAAGCAGAAAGAAACTCTAGAAACTGATATGAGTGAAAACACTATTAGAACACTGGACACAATTAGCAAGAATATTTACGCTGAATTAGATGTACCCGAGAATGCTCTTGCTGTTGACATTTTAGGGTTTACATACAAAATGAAAGACGTAGAGCCAAAAGCAAAAGAAACGGGTCTTAATATTACTCCGTATCTTAATATTGAGTTTAAAGCTTTTACAGAAGAAAACAATTTAATTTTGGCAGATTTAGAAAATAAATATTCGATTCCGTTATCATCTTTACAATCTATTCATACGGTTCGAAAAAATATTCGCATGCCAAGTTGGAACAAAGATGAACCACACAATAAAGGCAAATATAAAGAATACAAATTGAATGCTGACGATTATGGTTGCATACATGTAAAACCTTATCATATTCTTGAGTTTTCACATAATGGTGAGAACTGGGGAATATATTTTCCGAGTTATGAACTTTCAGTTTTTGAAGAACTTACAGGTTTAAAAGCGGAATAAAAAAGGACAGATAGTAAAAACTATCTGTCCTTTTGGTTTATACAGCACCCAAATATTCTTCTAAACATTGGTTGTTGTTTTTCATTTCTGTGGCAGCTGTGACACCTACATAGCGCCAATGCCAAGGTTGGAAAATAATTCCTGTTGTTTCAACTTTGTCTTCGGGGTAACGAAGAACAAATCCATAGTTATGAGCATTTTCTGTGAGCCATTTATATTCGTTTGTTGATGCAAATCCTGCGCTTGCGCTGATAATATCAACTGAAAGTCCTGCACCGTTTTCGCTACTTCCCGCAGGCTCAATTCTCTTTTCTGCATTTGCAACCGCATCTTCATAGGTCATACCTTGCAATGTAAAAGCGTTAACCTTATTGTCATAGTTTGTTTTTTGACGGTTATAACTGCAATATCCTGCATAAGGTGTGAGAACAATATTTTGCTTTAATGCGTCGGCATACATTGTTTTATATGCTTCTGCAACACGGGAATCTGCTGTGATTGAGCTGTTTTCAATAACGGGCGCGAGTGTTGGTGAATAACTTTTGCCCAAAGGGTATTTCTTGCTTATAAGTGTCAGTGCCCAGTTTTCACCTACAAGGTCATCTTGTGGGTTATATTTATCCCATTTCACAGGTGGCTTTGTAGTTGTTTCTTCGGGTAATGTTGTGCTCTCTTCAGGAATTTCTTCAGGGTCGAGTGGCTCAACGGGGGCTTCTTCAACATACTCGGTTGTGGTTTCGGGTAAATCAATGGGGACTTCATTATATCCCTTTCCACGACAAAGAGTAACATATAAAATTGAAAGAGTACCCAAAATTACAACAAGTGAAATTAAAAGGCAAAATCTTATTTTCAAACGTCTTTTTTTCATAAAAAGGTCCTTTCATTTAACTGCATATAGTTTATTCTTTTTTTCTGGATATGTCAACCAAGCATTTTTTGAATTTTTTTCAAAATATATAGTGACTTAAAAAGAAATTTGTGATAAAATGTTTAGTGTATATTCCAATATTATGGAGGTTTTCAATTTGAAAGCGTATGAAAGCAATTCGCACTATGCATCAAAAGTGCGTGAATGTTCAAATTTCGCTGTTCGTGAAATCAAAAGAGTATGCGAGCAGATTGGTCCTCGCCCAGCAGGCTATGAAGGTGAGAAAAAGGCACAGGACTATCTTGAAAAGCTTATGACACCTATCGCCGATGAAGTCACAAGAGAAAAATTTACATTAAGCCCAAAAGCATTTATGAGTTGGGTTACCATTGATGGTGCTTTAGCATTGATTGCAGCAATTTTGGGTATTCTTGCGTTCACAGGTCTTGTACCGGCAGTTGCAGGAGTTTTACATATTGTTTCAGTTGTTCTTTGTGCGGTTGCATTGTTCTTTGCTGTTGGTGAATTTTTGCTTTATAAAAAAGTGCTTGACCCATTCTTCAAAAAGGAAGAATCAAGCAATGTAATCTGCAAAATCAAGGCAACAGGCGAAGTAAAAAGACGAATTATTATTGGTGGACATATGGACTCTGCTTATGAGTGGAGATATACATATATGGGTGGTCCAAAAATGGTTACAACAGTTGTTGCAGGTGCATTGTTAGGACTTCTTTTGACACTTGTTGTTGGTGTTATCGGTCTTTTTGCAGACCACGAAAGTGCAAATATTGTTTTGATTGTTTTACAGGCAATTGTTGTGCCATTTATGGTTGCGGTTCTTTTCTTCGTTAACTGGAAATTAGTTGTTGACGGTGCAAATGACGACCTTACAGGTGTATTTACATCCATGGCAGTGCTTTTATACCTTAAAAATAACAACATCAGTTTTGAAAATACTGAAGTTATTGCGGTTTCAATGGGTGCAGAAGAAGAGGGCCTTCGTGGCTCAAAAGCTTATGCCGAGCTTCACGGTGACGAATATAAAAACGATGGTGTTGAAACAGTTTTCGTAGCTCTCGACACTCTTCGTGACTATGAATTTATGGGTGTTGTTACAAAGGATATGACAGCAACCGTTAAGTTGGATAAATCTGCTTGTGCATTGATGAAGAAAGCATCAGAAAATGCGGGTGTAAATGTTAAATTTACAACTACACCACTTGGCTCAACTGACGCTGCAGCAATGCAACAGGGTGGAATTAAATCAGTAGCATTTACAAGTATGGACCCAGCCCCTGCAAGATATTATCACACTCGTCTTGACAAGGTTAATATGCTTGAAATGAAAACTATTGAAGATGTGCTTAAAATTGTTCTTGAAACCGTGTTCTTGTTTGACGAACAAGGTCTCAAAGAGACATATTAATTTCACCGAAAGGGGAAAATATATAATGAAAAAGAATTTTATGAGAGCCTTTAGTCTTGTAATGGTGCTTGCTATTATGGTTGCATCTTTTGCAGGTTGTGGCGCAGGAGCAGAAGTTAAAAGACCAGAGGCCGTTTCAGTAAAAACAGACCTTAAAGATGTTTATTTCACATTTACTTATGGTGAACTTAAAGACATTCTTCCTGGTGATAAATTAGCGATTTTATATGAAAACATTAACAAGAAACTCGACAGCAGAGAAGTTAAACTTTCATATTATGAACTTGTTTCAAAATTTGGTGGTCAAGAATATTTCCCTGCACTTTTAAACCTTATTTCTGACGAAGAAAAGGCTGCGTTTGTGGCAAATCAGCAAGCAGTTCTTGATTATTTCAACAACAGTATCAATGACATTAAGCAGAATAAAACTGCTTTGGTTGAATATAAAGAAGATTTCTGGATTAACCACGGTAACGGAGTTGTTTTCAAAGATTTAGAAGGCAATGAGTTAGACGGTCAGGATAAATTTAAAGCAGCATTCCGTCTTTATGCAGATACTGCTCTTAAAAATATTGGCGACTATCTTATGCGTTCAGAAGGACCTGTTAAGAAGGGCGAAGACCTTACAAATATTATTTATCCTTTGGGTGTAAACACAGCAAGTACACTTGCGCTTGACGACCTTTACACAGATACCGATAAAGAAACAGGCGTTGTTACACAACCTGTTTATTCATCAGTTGTTCCAACATTGGTTTATGACCTTGACGACAAAGGTAATAACGCAAAATATACAGAGGGCGAGATGGAGGGTGAATATATCTTCGTTCCATCAGAGCTTTACAGAACAATCAATATCGCAGTTAAACCAGAATTAGCAAGTGTTGAAAAAGCATTCACAGTTCGCGAAAAAGACGGTATTCTCAAAGAATTCGAAAAAGCATCAAATTATCTCACAGTTAATTCGTTTGATATTGCATTTGCACCTTGCAAGATTTCAGCAGGATTTAATGCAGTTAACGACCAGATGACTTATGCAACATTTGAGAAGAATATGATTATCACTGCAATTGTTACATTTAAGGGCGTACTTGCAGATTACGGCACAGTAATCGTTGAATTCCCTTGCACATCATCACTTACATACAACTTTGGTTGGGAAACAACAGCTGAATAATTGTAAATTCTTACAAAAATAAGAGAAAAAATTCTACAGCGACACTCAAAATGAGTGTCGCTATTTTATTGATTTTATGATTATATGGGTGTAGAATAAGGATATGAAAATTTGTTTAAAGGGGAATTGTTATGAAAAAGATGTTATCAGTTGTTCTCGCAGTTCTTATGATTTTTTCTATAATATCAATAGGGGTTTCTGCAAAAGCTGAAGAAAAAGTACCTGTGGTAATTCTACAGGGCTATTCAGGTCCTAACCTTGCCTATGCAGATGAAAATGGAGAACCCATTTTTGAAAACGGAGAGGTAAAACTTGCGTGGCCTTTGAATTTTGATAATCTTGGTGCAGACGTGGTCGATTTGCTTGCCGATGTTACTCTTAATCAGGCGGATTTAACTATTGAATTGGCTAAAAAGTTCAAAGAGTATCTTTCGCCAATTGGCATGAATCCCGATGGCACATCAAAAAACAATCTTGTGCCATATCCAAGTGGCGCAGCAGCAACCCGTGCTTCAACTCTTATTGAAAATGGTATGGAACAGTATATTCCTGAAAGAGTAGTTGCAGATATGGCTATTGAAGAAGTTGGCGCTGAAAACGTGTTCGGCTTTACTTTCGACTGGCGTAAAAGTCAGGTTGATTATGCTGCTGCTCTTGATAAATATATTCAAGAAGTAAAAGAAATTACAGGTTCAGATAAAGTTGATATTTATGGACTCAGTCACGGTGGTCAGTACGGTACAACATATCTCTATCTTTATGGGGATAAGGGTGATGTAAGACGAGCTATGTTCGGCAACCCTGCAACACTTGGAACATCTCTTTGTGGTTCGCTTTTCACAGGAGAATATGTTGACGCACCTCTTGATGAAATTATTGCCTTTATTGAACATGGTTTTGAATATGAAAAAGATTGGGAGTGGATTTTCCAACTTCTTTCTGATGACGGCATTGTGGATGTTGCTAATGGTGTGCTTACATATCCTGACCTTTGGAAAGGTATTATATCAATTCCATCATTGTGGGATTTTGTACCATATAACTATTTTGAAGAAGCAATCAATTATACAGGACTTAATCTTATAGACAATAAAAAGTTGTATGTAGATACAGTTGCGTATCATACTATGATTTCAAATGGTGAAGATTCACTTGCCGAAGAACTCAAAAACCTTACTGCTGAAGGCACTAAGATTGGTTATGTTGTAGGTAATGGATACACTTCACCAAACGGCAAATATAATTCAGATATTCTTATTGATACTTATCTTTCATCGGGGTCAGACTGTGCCCTTGTTAATGAAACTTTCGCAAGCGATTATGTTCAGGCGAATACAGTCTGTGATAATCCAAATCATTATCATATTTCACCTGATTTCGATATCGATGCGTCAACAGGATTTTTACCAGACAGCACTTGGTATGTCAGAAATCAAGGTCATGGTATGATTATGCACGACGAATACTCAAAGAATCTTGTTCACGATTTCTTGTGGGGCGATATTGATACTGTTTATTCAAGCAAAGAGTACCCACAGTTCAACATATCACAGAACAACTCTGAAATTATTTATGCAAGATTTGATAACACTAGTTCAGGTTATCATTCGACTAATGATACTGCATTGATTCTCAAAAATATGTCTGTTGAAGCAGAAATAGTTATATGGGATATAAAAGCAGTTGGTGCTGATATCACTTTTGATTACACCCCAGGAATGAGAGTCCCAATGGGCAAGGTTGTTGAAATCGGAGCAGTAAATAACGATTTTGATAGTGCAGAAAAACCATTTGCAATAGACATAACATATACACTTGTGAATACTCAGATGACTTCTACAATATCAACTATTAAATTTACGCCAATGACAGATTACCAAATGGCAAAGTTCAGTTATCTTTCACAGGTGGCAACCGTTGTGCCTGACGAAATAACAACCGAGAGCACAACAACACCTGACGATACAACAACTGAAACAACAACAGAAAACCAAACAGAAGAAACAACGGGCACAAAGACTGAAAATGTTCAGTCAGAAGAAAATCCAAAGACAAGCAGCAGAGTTATCCCAATTGCTTCTGTAGGCGTGATTTTTGGTGCACTTGCAGTTGTAATAGGTGTAAATACAAAACGCAAGGATGAAGAATAAACCTAAACAGAAAGACTTATTCTCACAAAAGTTAAATAATTAGAAAAAACAGTTGACAACACAGAAAATTGTGTTATAATAACAGAGCAAAATAAAGCAGAACAGATTTTTGTTCTCACCCGTCGGCTTCGAGTTGACCGGTCAATACTTTACTAAAAAAGTTTGATTTGTAATGGTGCGGGCAGAATTTCTGTCCGCATTTTTAATTTGTCAAAAAGCTTAAAGAGGTGTTTATTTATCAGTACCAAAGAATTGCAAATCAATGAAGAAATCCGCGACAAAGAGGTCAGAGTTATTACCGATGACGGTGAACAACTTGGAATTATGTCTGCTAAAGATGCTTGTAAAGAAGCAGAAAAACGCAGTCTTGACCTTGTAAAAATTGCCCCTAACGCTCAGCCACCAGTTTGTAAGATTATGGACTATGGCAAGTATCGTTTCGACAAGGCAAAGAAAGAAAAAGAAGCAAAGAAGAATCAGAAAGTTATTGAAACTAAAGAAATTCGTCTTTCTGTGAACATTGATACTCATGACTTTGATACAAAGGTAAATCATGCCCTTAAGTTCTTAAAGGCAGGCAACAAAGTTAAGGTTTCAATCCGTTTTAGAGGTCGTGAAATGGCTCACGCACATTTGGGTAACGGTATTATGGAACGTTTCGCAGTTGCTGTTGAAGAATTAGGCAATGTTGATAAACCTGCAAAACTTGAAGGTCGTCAGATGCTTATGTTCTTGTCACCAAAAGGTGCAA
>CALEJD010000048.1 GCA_937898195.1 uncultured Clostridia bacterium
GACCAAAGGTTATTGAATATAACTGCCGTTTCGGCGACCCTGAAACACAGGTTGTTCTTCCACTTCTTGAAAGTGATTTGCTTGACATAATGCAAGCAACAACAAACGGTACTTTAGCTGATACAGAGGTTAAATTCGCTGACAAGCATGCTTGTTGTGTTATTTTAGCGTCTAATGGTTATCCAACATCATATAAAAAAGGTTTTGAGATGACATTTACAGAAGAAGCACTAAAAGCTACTTATGTTGCAGGTGCAAAGTTAGAGAATGGCAAGCTTGTTACTTCAGGTGGCCGTGTTACAGGCACAACTGCTGTTGCAGATTCTCTCCCTGAAGCAATCAAAGAGGCTTATCGTTTGTCCGATGGTGTGAAGTTTGAAGGTGCTTATCGTAGAACAGATATCGGTAAGCGTGCTCTTCAAGCTTTAAACTAAGTGATAATGGAGGAAAATACTAAATGGTTTATCGTATATTTGTTGAAAAGAAGACTGGATTAGATAACGAAGCAAAGGGTCTTCTTAATGAAGCAAAACATTTGCTTGGCATTGAAAATTTAGAAGATATTCGACTTTTCAATCGTTATGATGCAGAAAATATCACAGAAGAATTGTTTGATTACGCTGTAAAAACAGTTTTCTCAGAGCCACAGCTCGACAATGTGTCTGGTAGAGTTGATATTTCTGACGCTTATGTTTTTGCAGTAGAAGCTCTTCCAGGACAGTTTGACCAGAGAGCAGACTCTGCAGCTCAGTGTATTCAAATTATTTCTCAGGGTGAACGTCCTCTTATCCGTACTGCAAAAGTTTATGCTCTTTACGGTGCATTAACAGAAAATGATATCAAAGCATTTAAAAATCACGTAATCAACGCGGTTGAAAGCCGTGAAGCAGCTCTTGAATTACCTGAAACACTTGTAGCTCAATATGCTGCTCCTGAAACAGTTGCTACTGTTGATGGCTTTATCACTATGGATGAATCTGCACTTAGCACTCTTCTTGATGAAAAAGGACTTGCAATGGACCTTGATGACCTTAAGTTCTTGCAGGCATATTTCAGAGATACAGAGCATAGAGACCCAACTATTACAGAAATTCGTGTTGTTGACACTTATTGGTCAGACCATTGTCGTCATACAACATTCTCTACACATCTTGATAACATCCGTATTGATGACCCTACTGTGCAAGAATCTTATGACCGTTATCTTGCTGCAAGAGTAGAAGTTTACGGTGAAGAAAAAGCAGCAGCTCGTCCTCAAACTTTAATGGATATTGCTACAATCGGTACAAAGACACTTAAGAAACGCGGACTTCTTCCTGAACTTGACGAAAGTGAAGAAATCAATGCTTGCTCTATCCATGTTACAGCAACTGTAAATGGTGAAGACCAGGATTGGCTTCTTATGTTTAAAAATGAAACTCATAACCACCCAACAGAAATCGAACCATTTGGTGGCGCTGCTACTTGTATCGGTGGTTGTATCCGTGACCCTCTTTCAGGTCGTGCTTATGTTCATCAAGCAATGCGCGTAACAGGTGCAGGCGACCCAAGAAAGACTATTGCTGAAACTTTAGATGGTAAGCTTCCACAGCGAAAAATCTGCCAGACAGCTGCAGCAGGCTATTCATCTTATGGTAATCAGATTGGTCTTGCAACTGGTCATGTTGCAGAAATATATCATGAAGGCTTTGTTGCAAAGCGTCTTGAATGTGGTGCAGTAGTTGCTGCTGCTCCTGCTTATAATGTACGTCGTGAGCGTCCAGCACCAGGTGATGTGATTGTTCTTCTCGGCGGACGCACAGGCCGTGACGGTATAGGTGGTGCTACAGGTTCATCAAAGAGCCATAATATGAAATCTCTTACAACTATGGCTTCTGAAGTTCAAAAGGGTAATGCACCTGAAGAAAGAAAAATTCAAAGACTTTTCCGTAATGCAGAAGTTACTCGTTTAATCAAGCGTTGTAATGACTTCGGTGCAGGCGGTGTATCTGTTGCTATCGGCGAACTTGCTCCAGGTCTTCAGATTGACCTTGACGCAGTACGCAAAAAATATGAAGGTCTTGACGGAACAGAAATTGCTATTTCTGAGTCACAAGAACGCATGGCTGTGGTTGTTGCAGCTGAAGACGCAGATAAACTCATTGCTTTTGCTCAAGAAGAAAACCTTGAAGCATACCGTGTTGCTGTTGTTACAGAAGAAGAACGCATGGTAATGAAGTGGAAAGGTAATATCATTGCTAACCTTAGCCGTGCATTTCTTGATACAAACGGTGCAGTTAAGCATATGGACGTTACAGTTACAGAAAAAGACCTTTCTGTTTTAAGTAAGGCAATGTATAGTTCACTACGTGAAATGGCATCTGACCTTCGTACAGCAAGCCAACGTGGTCTTATTGAACGATTTGACTCAACTATCGGTGCAGGTAGCGTTGTAATGCCTTATGGTGGTAAGCGTCAGCTCACTCCTACTCAGTCTATGGCTGCAGTATTACCAGTGCTTCCAGGTCAGGATACTGACCAAGCAAGTGTGTTCAGCTGGGGTTGTGACCCTGACCATCTTTCAGTTGACCCATATACAGGTGCTCACGCTTCAATTTACAACTCTGTTGCAAAGCTTGTTGCTGCAGGTTGTGATTATAAACTTGCATATCTTACATTACAGGAATTCTTTGAAAGACTTAAAACAGAACCAGAGCGTTGGGGCAAACCATTTGCAGCTCTTCTCGGTGCACTTGATGCTCAGTTAGAGTTAAGTGCTGCTGCTATCGGTGGTAAAGACTCAATGTCAGGTACTTTCCTTGATTTAGATGTTCCACCAACACTTATTTCATTTGCAATTGCGCCAATTAAGAAACAAGATGTAATTAGCCCTGAATTCAAAGAGGCAAATCACCCTGTATATCTCTTCGGTGCAACAGATGAAAGCGCCGACTCTCTCAAAGCAACTTGGGAAGCATTCCATAAACTTTGTAAAGAAGGTAAGGTAAAAGCTTCATGGGCAGTTGAACATGGCATCGGTGAAGCAGTTATGAAGATGTCATTCGGTAATAATATCGGTTTTGCTTCATCTGCAGACCTCAAAGAAAACTGGCATCTTGGTATGTGGGGCTTCATTGTAGCTGAACTTTCTGAAGAAGTTGACATTCCAGGTGTTATGAAAATTGGTGTAACTACTGAAGAACCTGTTATTAAACTTGGTGACGATAGTGCTACTATAAAAGAACTTTACGAATTACACACTGCAACACTTGAAGATGTATATCCAACAAAATCCAAAGAAGATAAGGGTGAAATTCCTACATATTCTTTTAATGGCAAATGTGACATTGCTCCAGCAAACAAGGTAGTTAAACCTAAAGTTCTTATTCCTGTATTCCCAGGAACCAACTGCGAATATGACTCTGCTCGTGCAGTCGAAAAAGCAGGTGGTGAGACTGAAATCTTTGTAATAAGAAACCTTACTGCTGAAGATGTTGCAAGAAGTGTTGAAGGCTTCTCTGCAAAGGTAAGAGAAAGCCAGATGATTTTCATTCCAGGCGGTTTCTCAGGCGGTGACGAGCCAGACGGTTCAGCTAAATTCATTACTGCATTCTTCCGTAATCCTGCAGTTAAAGAAGCAGTTACAGACCTTCTTGATAATCGCGACGGTCTTATGTGCGGTATCTGTAACGGTTTCCAAGCACTTATCAAACTCGGTCTTGTTCCTTATGGAAAGATTATTGACACTGATGAAAATTGTCCTACACTTACATTTAATAACATCAGCCGTCACCAGAGTAGAATTGTTCACACAAGAATTGCGTCAACAAAATCTCCATGGCTCAGCCTTATGAATGTTGGCGATGTTGTAAATGTACCTATTTCTCATGGTGAAGGAAAGTTCCTTGCTTCACCTGAATTGATTGCAGAACTTGCTGCTAACGGACAGATTGCAACTCAGTATGTTGACCTTGATGGTAATGCTACTGCTAATATTGACTTCAATCCAAATGGTTCATTGTGTGCTGTTGAAGGTATTACTTCACCTGACGGCCGTGTATTCGGTAAAATGGGACATAGTGAGCGTATCGGTGACGGTCTTTATAAAAATGTTCCCGGTGAATACGATATTCGTATGTTTGAAGCTGCTGTAAAATATTTTAATAAATAAGTCGAAACACCACCTTTGTATATACCTTTTGTTGACAAATATGTCAATTTATGGTATATTTTAGAAAAAGGTGGTGTATTTTGTATGAAATCCGCATTAATTGTTAGACCTGTTGATAATAATGGTAGAATAGTTTTGCCAAAACATCTTCTAAGAGATGTTTTTAAAGCAAAGGATGACGAAAAATTAACATTAGAGTTCTTTTATAATGATGATTCAATTATTTTGAAAAGATTTCATTCAAAATGCGTATTCTGCGAAAATGAAGACAATTTAGTTGAATTTAAAGGAACTAATATTTGTCCATCCTGTTTAGAAAACCTAAAAAACATATGAAAAACCACTCACAAAGGTGAGTGGTTAATTTTTTTAAATACTTTAATTATAAATTACTAACATGATAACTAAGAGTCATTAAGCTATCACTTAAATGAACATTTTCAACTGCAACATTTGGGTGATTAGCAGATATGTCATAGTGGCTGAAATTCCAAAATCCTTTAACTCCTAATTGAACAAGTTGTGGAGCAAGTACTTCTGCAGCAGAACTTGGAATACAAAGAACTGCCACAACAGGGGAGTTATCTTTACAAAAATCAAACAATCCATCAATATGTCTGATTGGAATTCCACGTAACATCTGGCCAGAAAGTGCTGGATTTTTATCAAAAACTCCAATAAGATTAAAACCTCTTGCCTCAAATGACATATGTAATGCTACTGCTTTACCAAGGTTACCAGCGCCAATAAGAATTGCTTTTCTAGTCTTATCAACACCTAAAATTTTGCCGATTTCATTATAAAGACTTTCAATATTGTATCCATAACCCTGCTGACCAAAACCGCCAAAACAGTTTAAATCCTGTCTGATTTGAGATGCAGTAAAGCCCATTTTTTCAGATAAATCCTTAGATGAAATTCTAACAATACCTTTTGATTTCAATTCACCCAAAAATCTGTAATAACGGGGGAGTCGCTTAATGACAGAAATTGAAACTCCATCATTTTTACCCATATTTTTCACCTCTTATGAAAGCTTCTTAACAGTTTCCATTACGTAATCGCCAAATGCACTACATGTTGCACCATTGTCACGACCTGTAATTGTGAGTTTCTTTTCTTCAAACATACAAATATCAAGTGCTCTTTCAAGCAAATCAGCTTCTTTTTGTTTACCAATATGTGAAAGAAGCATTACAGTTGCACGAAGCATTGAACATGGGTCAGCGTATTCACCACGACCTTCACGAATCATTCTTGGTGCTGAACCATGAATTGCTTCAAACATAGCATATCTTTTACCAAGGTTAGCACTACCAGCAGTACCAACGCCACCTTGAAATTCAGCTGCTTCATCAGTAATAATATCACCATAAAGGTTAGGAAGAACAAAAACTTTAAAGTCTTTTCTTCTTTTTTCGTCAATAAGTTTAGCAGTTGTAATATCAACATACCATTCATCTGTAATGATTTCTGGATATTCTTTACCAACTTCTTTACAGATTCGAAGGAATTTACCATCTGTTGTCTTAATTACGTTTGCTTTATTGATAATTGAAACTCTTTCTTTACCATTTCTCTTAGCGTAATCATAAGCCATACGAGCAATTCTTTCTGAACCTTCACTTGTTGTAACAACAAAGTCCATTGCAAGGTCTTCAGTAACATTTACACCTTTTGAACCTACTGCATATGCACCTTCTGTGTTTTCACGGAAGAATGTCCAGTCAATTCCTTGGTCAGGAACTTTAACAGGTCTAACGTTAGCGAAAAGGTCAAGTTCTTTACGCATAGCAACATTTGCACTTTCAATGTTTGGCCATGGGTCACCAGCCTGTGGAGTTGTTGTAGGTCCTTTAAGAATTACATGGCATTCCTTAAGTTCTGCAAGAACATCATCTGGAATTGCTTTCATTACTGCAACACGGTTTTCAATTGTAAGGCCGTCAATTACCTTGAATTCAACTTTACCAGCCTTAACATCATCAGCAAGCATATATTCAAGAACACGTGCAGATTCTTTTGTGATAATTGGGCCAATACCGTCACCACCGCAAACACCTATAATGATTTTATCAAGTTTTTCAAAATCTACAAATTCTTTTTGTGCTTTAATTTTTTCGTTTCTTGCAAGTTGTTCTCTTATAAGAGTTTCATACTTTGCAAGAGCTTCTTTAATTTGATTTTCCATATTTAAAACTCCTTAAAAAGATTCTTTAGTGTAATTAAGAAGACCACCTGCGAGAATAATATCTTTTTGACGCTGTGAAAGGTCATAATTAATTGCATATTCTTCATTTTTTGTGATATTCACAAGTGTAGCAGGCTTATTATTGACAATTGCATCTTTAATGCCTTTAAGGCTTAATTCGTCACCTTGTGTAATCTTATCATAATCATCAGCATTAGCAAATGTAAGTGGTAAAATGCCCGCATTGATAAGGTTTGCACAGTGAATACGAGCAAATGACTTTGTTATAACTGCCTTAACACCAAGATAAAGCGGAACAAGTGCAGCATGTTCACGAGATGAACCTTGACCATAGTTAGCACCACCGATTACAATACCTTTACCTTCTGCTTTAATTCTTTCTGGGAATGTTTTGTCACAAACACCAAAGCAATACTGTGAAAGGAAAGGGATATTTGAACGATAAGGGAGAATCTTTGCGCCAGCAGGCATAATATGGTCAGTTGTAATATCGTCACCAACCTTAAGAACTGCTTTTGCTGTAATATCATCACTCATAGGTTCACTTGTTGGGAATGGCTTAATGTTTGGGCCATACATAACTTCAACATCTTTTGCTTCTTCAGGAGTTGCTGGCATAGCAACCATATTATCGTTAATAATGAATTCTTCAGGAAGCACGATTTCAGGGAATTCGCCTAAATCTCTTGGGTCAGTAAGATAACCTGTAAGTGCAGATGCAGCTGCAACTTCAGGGCTAACAAGATAGATACCTGCATCAGCAGTACCTGAACGACCTTCAAAGTTTCTGTTGAATGTACGAAGTGATACACCAGCTGAATTTGGTGATTGACCCATACCAATACATGGACCGCAAGCACTTTCAAGAATACGAGCACCAGCATCAATCATATCTGCAAGAGCGCCGTTTTGTGAAATCATATTAAGAACCTGTTTAGAACCAGGAGCGATAGAAAGACTAACAGCAGGATGAACTGTGTTCCCTTTAAGGATTGCAGCAACTTTCATCATATCAAGAAGTGAAGAGTTTGTGCATGAACCAATACAAACTTGGTCAACCTTGATTTTACCGATTTCTGTAACTGATTTAACTCTGTCAGGCATATGAGGACAAGCTGCCATTGGAGCAAGTTCTGATAAATTAATATCGATTATTTCGTCATAAACCGCATCTTCATCAGCCTTAAGCTCAATCCAATCTTCTTCACGGCCCTGAGCCTTTAAGAAAGCCTTTGTAACTTCGTCGGATGGGAATACAGATGTAGTCGCACCAAGTTCAGCACCCATGTTAGTAATTGTTGCACGTTCAGGAACTGAAAGTGTTGCTACACCTTCGCCACCGTATTCGATAATCTTACCAACGCCACCTTTAACTGTCATAATGCGAAGAACTTCGAGAATTACATCTTTTGCAGCAACCCAAGGGCTAAGTTTTCCAGAGAGATTAACTCTAACCATTTTAGGCATTGTAATATAATATGTACCGCCGCCCATAGCTACTGCAACGTCAAGACCACCAGCACCCATAGCAAGCATACCGATACCACCACCAGTAGGTGTGTGGCTATCAGAACCGATTAATGTTTTGCCTGGTTTACCAAATCTTTCAAGATGAACCTGATGGCAAATACCATTACCGGGTCTTGAGAAACGAATACCACGCTTTTTAGCAACACTCTGAATAAATCTGTGGTCATCCGCGTTTTCAAAGCCTGTCTGTAATGTGTTATGGTCAATATAAGCAACTGAAAGTTCAGTTTTAACCTGTTCAATACCCATTGCTTCAAGTTCTAGATACGCCATTGTACCTGTAGCATCTTGTGTTAATGTCTGGTCGATTTTTAAACCAACTTCACTGCCGGGTGTCATATCACCACTGACAAGGTGAGATTTAATAAGCTTTTGTCCGATTGTCATACCCATTTTAAATCACTCCTTGGACTTTTTCATTTTTTTAACAATCTACAAAGATTTTATTACATTGTGATAAATTTGTCAATATATAATAAGTATTTTAAAAAGTATTTTTTATCAAAATATTGATATTGAAATTTAATTGTGATACAATATTTAGCATATATGTGGTTATTTTCGCTCTTTTAGGTAAAAATAGTTTTATCTATGGGAGGTAATAACAATGTGCTTATATTTTAATGACAGTGTTTTAGTTCAAAGCTCTGATGATTTGCAAGATGAAGTTTATAACGAACAAGATGCTTCAATTAGCGATGAAATAAGAGATAATGGTGCTTTTTCTGTTGGTAGAAACGGAAAATATATTCATTGCCTTACTATTATAGGTCAAATTGAAGGTCACTATATACTACCACCAACTAATAAAACAACAAAATACGAACATGTAATTCCTCAACTTGTTGCTGTTGAAGAAGATGACAACATTGATGGTCTGCTCATTATTCTTAACACAGTAGGTGGGGATATTGAAGCAGGACTTGCTATTGCTGAATTGATTTCAGGAATGAAAAAGCCAACTGCATCGCTTGTTCTTGGTGGTGGACATTCAATCGGCGTACCACTTGCTGTATCTTCTGACTGTTCTTTTATTGTTCCGACAGCTACAATGACTATACATCCGGTTAGAATGAATGGATTGGTTTTAGGTGTACCGCAAACACTTTCTTATTTTGACAAAATGCAAGAGAGAATTGTGAGTTTCGTATCACAAAATTCAAATATTAAACCAGACCGTTTCCGTCAGCTTATGCTGGCAACAGGTGAATTAATAATGGATGTGGGCACTGTTCTTGATGGTGAAACCGCCGTAAAAGAAGGTTTAATTGATAATATTGGTAATTTAAAAGACGCATTATCATATTTATATTCTGAAATTAACAAAAATAATGGAGATGATTAAATGTCAATTATTAAAGCAATCATTTTAGGTTTAGTTCAAGGCATAACTGAATTTTTGCCTATCTCAAGTAGTGGTCACTTATCACTGTTTCAGCATTTTTTAGGTGTATCGGGTGAAGGTTCATTACTTTTTTCTGTACTTTTGCATCTTGGAACTTTAATTGCAGTTTTTATTGTTTTCCATAAAACTATTTTTGAATTAATAACTGAATGTTTTGATTTAATTAAACTTGTTTTTACAGGAAAATTCAAATTTAGTGAACTTGCAGGAAAGAAAAAAATGCTGTTTATGTTTGTTATTTCCTGTGTACCACTTTTATTACTTTTAATTCCTTTTGGCAATGACCTTAAACTTATGGATGTTCTTTCAGGTTTTTCAGAAGACGACAGCATTCTTCTTGAAGGTTTTTGTTTCTTGGTAACAGGTGTGCTTTTACTTGTTTCTACATATATTGGAAAAAGAAAAACACTATCTAGTGAAGTTAATCCAAAAGATGCTCTTGCAATCGGTATTGCTCAAGCCTTTGCAGCTGGATTTCCTGGAATTTCACGTTCAGGCTCAACAATCTCAACAGGAATGATTTTTGGTGTATCAAAAGAAACTATGGTTGAATATTCATTTATTCTTGGTATTCCTGCAATTCTTGTTGCAAATATTGTAGAACTTAAAGACGCTATTGATATTGGCGCTCAAATGGAGTTAATTCCAACCATAATAGGCATTATAGTTGCTGCTGTTTCAGGCGTTGCATGTATTAAACTTTTACAATGGATTTTGAAAAAGGATATGTGGAAATATTTTGGTTTCTACTGTCTTGCACTTGGTGTTGTTGTATTAATCTATAGTATTCTTGGACTTTAATTTGGAGATGTTTTGATGGCAAATCAAAGAAGTAAAAAAACTAATTCTAGAAGTAAAAAACAAAATACAAAAAAGAGTTTTTCTGTTAACAGACAATTCAGCGCAATAATTCTTTTTGCTATTGCAATTTTTTTGCTTTGTCTAGCAATAATTGATGCTGGTGGATTATGGGGGGTACTTCGAACATTCCTTTTTGGTATGTTTGGTTTTTGTACATTTGTATTTCCTTTATTACTCTTTGTTGTTGCTATTTTTCTTACATTTGATAAAACAGACGGCAAATTCACCACAAAACTTATTGAAGTAACTTTAATCATCACAGTTATTTGTAGCATTTGGCACATTATTGTTTGTGATAGCAATACAGAATTCTTTGCAGCAATAAAAGATGCTTATAATACATATCAAATAGACGGTAGTATGCTTGGCAGCGGCGTGTTTGGTGCAATTTTTGGTGGCCTTATACTTTTAATTACTGGCGGAAGTGTTGCTGCAAGCCTTGTAATAGCTTTTATTATTCTTTTTGTTCTTTTAATGGTAACTTCAAATCTTACTCTTGCAAGACTTTTTAGCGGTATTTCTAAGCCCGTTAAAAAGATAGGTGAAGTAACAGGGGATAAAATTGCTGAATATGGCGAAAAAATCGAACAGCATCATGAAGAAAAAGTACAGCGCAAAAAAGAGTTTATTGCTGATGTTGATTTAGGTCCTGAACCAGAACCTGATGCTGAAAAAATTCCTTTGTTTAACGAAGAAATTACTGCTGATGATTTGGTATCGTATTCTGATGCAACAGGCAAAAATATTGATATTGAACCAGTAGAAGAAGTTCCAGTTGAAGAAGAAAAAGTAATTAATCTCGACGATATTATAAAGAAAAATGTTGTTGAAACAGAACCGGTTCAAGAGAAAATTGAAGATGTTGAAGAATCAACTGATGACGACTGGGAAGAAGAAAAGCCTAAGCCATACATTCTTCCATCAATCGAATGCCTTAACTTGCCAAAAAGTAGTAATGCTTCAAATTATGAAGCTGAACGCAAGATGAATGCCGAAAAACTTACAAACACATTGAGAAGTTTTGGCGTTGAAACAAAGATTGTTGGTATATCACAAGGTCCATCGGTAACAAGATATGAAATTCAACCTGCTGCTGGTGTAAAAATCAGCAAAATTACAAATCTTGCTGATGATATCGCGCTTAACCTTGCAGCATCCGGTGTTCGTATTGAAGCACCGATTCCAAATAAAGCTGCAGTTGGTATTGAAGTTCCAAACAAGAACAGAAGAATGGTTTCAATGCGTGAAGTTATTGACCAGCCACAATATAAAGAGGCAAAATCAAAACTTACAGTTGCACTCGGCAAAGATATTACAGGTGAATTTGTGTATTCTGACCTTGTTAAAATGCCACACTTGTTGATTGCTGGTACAACTGGTTCTGGTAAATCAGTATGTCTTAATTCTATGATTGTCAGCATTCTTTATAATGCAACGCCAGATGAAGTTAAACTTCTTATGATTGACCCTAAACAAGTTGAGTTTACTGTTTATAACGGAATCCCCCACTTGCTCGTTCCTGTTGTTTCTGACCCAAGAAAAGCATCAGGTGCACTTGCATGGGCTGTTACAGAAATGCTTACAAGATACAAGACTTTTTCTGAACATAGTGTCCGTGATATTTCAGGTTATAATAGCATCTGTGAGAGTGAAGGCAAAAAGAAGATGCCACAGATTGTTATCTTCATTGATGAGTTGTCTGACTTAATGATGGCTGCTCCAAACGAAGTTGAAGATTCAATTTGCCGACTTGCTCAAATGGCTCGTGCCGCTGGTATGCACTTGGTAATTGCAACTCAAAGACCATCTGTTGATGTTATTACGGGTATTATTAAGGCAAATATTCCAAGCCGTATTTCACTTTCAGTTTCATCACAAGTTGACTCTCGTACAATCATTGACTCTGTTGGTGCTGAAAAATTGCTTGGTAACGGTGATATGCTTTATTATCCTGTTGGAATTCCAAAGCCAATTCGTGTGCAGGGTTGCTATTTATCAGATAAAGAAGTCGAAAATGTTGTAAACTTTATTAAAAAGCAAGAACAATCTTCTTATGACGACAATGTTATAAAAGAAATTGATAAAAATGCTGCTAATAGTGGTGTTAAAAAGAAGGATTCAGCCCCAAGTGAAGACGGTGAATCTGGCCCATCAGATGAAATGCTTCCAAAAGCAATAGAAGTTGTTATTGAAGCACAATCTGCATCAACAACTCTTCTTCAAAGAAAATTGAAACTTGGCTATGCTCGTGCAGCTCGTATTGTCGATGAGCTTGAAGAACGTGGAATTATTGGTCCATATGAAGGTGCAAAACCAAGAAAAGTGCTTGTTTCAAAACAACAATGGCTTGAGATGAATGCATTGGCACAAGGTGGCGCAAATAAATCATATGGCGAAGACGAAAGTGATGAACACAATTTTGAATAAACAATTCTTACCAATTTCAAAACAAGATATGATTTCTCGAAACTGGGATGAAGTTGACTTTGTATATGTATCAGGTGATGCTTATGTTGACCATCCTAGTTTTGGTGCATCCATTATTACAAGAGTTCTTGAAAATGCTGGATATAAAGTAGGCTTTATTTCTCAACCCAACTGGACTACCGATACAGATTTTACTGTTTTCGGTAAGCCCAGATTGGGCTTTTTTGTGTCATCGGGCAATATTGACTCAATGGTTGCTCACTACACAGTAGCTAAAAAGAAGAGAAATACCGACGCATATTCTCCTGGTGGTAAAATTGGTTTAAGACCCGACAGAGCTGTTATTGTGTATTGTCAAAAAATCCGTGAAATATATGGCGATATTCCAATTGTTATAGGCGGGCTTGAAGCATCACTTAGACGCTTTGCTCATTATGATTATTGGGATGATAAAATCAGACCATCAATTCTATTTGACTCTGGTGCTGACCTTATTTCTTTTGGTATGGGTGAAAAACAAACTGTAGAAATTGCTAATCGTCTTAATAGTGGTGAAAGTATAAAAACTATAACAGATGTTAAAGGTACTTGCTACGCAGTTCCAGTTACTGAAACACCTTATATTGGTGTAGAATGTCCTTCATTTGAAAATGTATGTAAATCAAAAAAGGAATACGCGATTTCTTGCAGAATACAACAAGACGAACAAGACCACATTCGTGGTAAAGCGATTAAACAACGCCACGGTAAAATGATGCTTGTTCAGAATGTACCAATGGAACCATTGACAACAGAAGAGCTTGATGATGTTTATGCGTTACCATATATGCGCACGTACCATCCAATATATGAAAAGGTTGGGGGAGTTCCCGGAATTCAAGAAGTTGAATTTTCTATTACTCATAACCGCGGTTGCTTTGGTGGTTGTAACTTCTGTTCTATTGCTTTTCATCAGGGAAGATATATTACTTCAAGAAGTAAAGAGTCACTTATTAATGAAGCAAAATTGCTCACTCAATTAGAGGAATTCAAAGGATATATACACGATATCGGTGGACCAACAGCAAACTTTAGAAGACCATCTTGCGATAAGCAAGTTAAAAGTGGTTTGTGTAAAGGTAAAAAGTGCTTAGCACCAACACCTTGTCCTGCTCTAATTTCAACACACGAAGAGTATCTTGATATTTTAAGGGAAATACGAAACATTCCAAAAGTAAAAAAAGTATTTATTCGTTCAGGAATTCGTTATGATTATCTTTTGTGTGATAAAAAAGATGATTTCTTTAAAGAATTAGTCAAACATCATGTCAGTGGTCAATTAAAAGTGGCTCCTGAACATTGCTCTGCTGTAGTACTTGATAAAATGGGCAAACCACATATTGAAGCATATAAAGAGTTTTCAAAGCGATATTTTAGCTTTACTAAGTCTATTGGTAAGGAGCAGTATTTAGTTCCGTATCTTATGTCTTCGCATCCGGGTGCTACATTAAAAGATGCTGTTGAATTAGCGGAATTTATTAAAAGCGAAAAATTACATCCGGAACAAGTTCAAGACTTTTATCCTACACCGGGTACAATTTCAACGGCAATGTATTATACTGAACTTGACCCATATACATTAGAACCTGTATTCGTTGCAAAAACACCACACGATAAAGCATTACAACGCGCTTTAATGCAATACTTCAATCCTAAAAATTATGATTTAGTATATGAAGCATTGAAAAAGTGTGGACGAAATGATTTAATAGGAACTTCTAATAAATGTTTAATTGCACCAAAGTTTAATGACAAAGTGCAAAACAACAAGATGCAAAATAGCAAGAAAGGCTATAACAATGGCAGAAAAAAAGTCAATTTACAAAAGCGGAAAAAGAAATCCTAACGGATACTATTCAAATAAAAGAAAACGCAAAGAGAAGATAACAATAATTATCGCCTTAATATTATTTATATTCTCTCTTGTCATGTCGTTTTTAGATAAAAATGATGTTTTTACTTGGAATGATTTGAATAATGGGACAGGTACTCTTAATGGACCAGTAAATCCAGATAGTAACTTTTCAATTTATTATCTCGATGTTGGCCAAGGTGACTGTACAATAATTAAATCTAACGAGTCGGTTATGATGATTGACACAAGCACCCAAAATCACTCATTAGATATCCAAGAAGCATTAAAGTCTTTATCTATCCAAAAAATTGACTATCTTATAATAACGCACCAACACGATGACCATATGGGTAGTGCAAAAGATTTAATTGATAATTATCAAGTTGATAATATAATTATGCCTAAGCTTTCAGAAATAAATATGGTTACAACTACAAGCTATGAAAATTTGCTCAAATCAATTGTAAATAATAAAGTTAATGCAATTCCTGCAACTGTTGGTGAAAGTTTTTGGTTAGGGGATGCAACTGTTCAAATATTAAGTCCAACAAAACAAGATGAAGATTTAAACAATATGTCAGTTGTATTAAAAGTAGTTTATGGCGAGACATCGTTTATTTTCCAAGGAGATGCCGAAAAACCTATTGAAAAGCAGTTATTAAATTCAGATTTTGACCTTTCTGCTGATATAATAAAACTCGGGCATCACGGTAGTAATACATCTTCAACTGATAAATATCTTAAGGCAGTTAATCCCAAATATGCAATAATTTCATGTGGTGCTGATAATAGTTATGGTCATCCACACGACGAAGTTATAGAAAGGCTTAAGAAAAATAACATAAGTTTTTATGTTACAGCTCAAGCAGGGGATATAACGGTAACTAGTGATGGTAAAAACATTGATGTTCAAACTCAAAATAAGGAGTGGCTACCAATTTATGAATAAAGAGTTTTATTCAGTCAGCAGAATTGTAAACAATATTGCTGTGCTTGAGTTTCCTGACGGAACTTTCAACGATGTTGATATTTCTCTTTTGCCAGAAGATACAAAAGAGGGGAATATATTAATAAAAAACGATGAGAACAAGTTCATTCATGATTTTGATGAAGAAAAATTAAGAAAAGATAGATTGTTAGATTTACAAAATAAAATTTTTGGATAAATTATGAAAAAGCACTTGCAATACTAATTTTCTTATGATATAATTTTTCAGCAATTCGCATGTGCGGTGATTTTAATAGTATTGCATACACAGTATGTCCTGTTAAAAGTTGACCCGTGCAGAGGATATAAATAAGGAGGAAAAAACAATGTCAGTAGTATCTATGAAACAGTTACTCGAGGCAGGTGTTCATTTCGGACACCAAACAAGAAGATGGAACCCAAAAATGGCTGAATACATCTTCACTGAAAGAAATGGTATTTATATCATTGACCTTCAGAAAACAGTTAAAAAACTTGAAGAGGCTTACAAAGTAATCAAAGAAGTTGCTGAAAATGGCGGCGAAGTTCTTTTTGTAGGCACAAAGAAGCAGGCTCAGAGCTCAGTTAAGGAAGAAGCAGAACGTTGCGGTATGCCTTTTGTTAATGCTCGTTGGCTCGGCGGTATGCTCACAAACTTCACAACAATCAAGCAAAGAATCAAGAGACTTGCTCAGCTCAAGGCTATGCAAGAAGATGGTACATTTGACCTTCTTCCTAAAAAAGAAGTTGCAAAGTATGAACTTGAAATCGAAAAGCTTGAAAAGTACATTGGTGGTATCACAGAAATGAAAAAGCAGCCAGCTGCTATGTTCATTGTTGACCCAAGAAAAGAAAAGATTGCTGTTGCTGAAGCTAAGAAACTTGGCATTCCTGTAATCGCTATCGTTGACACAAACTGTGACCCAGATGATGTTGACTATGTTATCCCAGGTAACGATGACGCTATCCGTGCTGTTAAACTTATCGCTGGTGCTATGGCTGATGCTATCATCGAAGGCAGACAGGGCGAACAGATGGAAGTTGTAGTTGTAGCTGAAGTTGAAGAAGCTACAGAAGAAGTTGCTGAATAATTAAATTTTTATAGCCCGTGGCATAACCGTTACGGGCTCTTTTCAAAGTATTAAACATTGGAGGAAAAGAAAATGGCATTTACTGCAAAAGACGTACAGGCTCTTCGTGAGAAGACAGGCGTTGGTATGATGGATTGTAAAAAGGCTCTTGTTGAAACAGATGGCGACATCGACAAGGCTATTGATATTCTTAGAGAAAAAGGTCTTGCATCAGCAGCTAAAAAAGCTAGCCGTGTTGCTGCTGAAGGCGTAGTTGCTGCTTATAGCGATGACAAAGCAGGCGCTCTTGTTGAAATTAACTGTGAAACAGACTTCGTTGCAAAAGGCGAACCATTTGTTAATCTTGCTGCAAAGGTTGTTAAAACTGTTGTTGCTGCTAAACCAGTTGATGTTGAAGCTCTTCTTGCAACAAAAGCAATTGATTCTGATAAAACAGTTGACGAAGAAGTACAGGAAGTATTCCTTGCTCTTCGTGAAAATATGAAAGTTCGTAGATTTGCTCTTGTTGAAGGACATACAGCAACATATATCCATGCTGGTGGTACTGTTGGTGTTCTTGTTGCATTTGACGTTGACGATGCAACAGCAGCAAAAGCAGAATTTGACGCAATGGGTAAAAATGTTGCAATGCAGATTGCAGCTATGAACCCAGAATATTTAGGCAAATCAGATATTTCTGATGAAGAACTTGCTAAGATGAAGTCAATCACAATTGACAGTGCATTAAACAAGCCTGATTCACTTCCAGTTCCAATTCTTAACAGCATTATTGCAGAAGCAATCAATGATAAGAAATGGAGCGATGAAGACGCTAATATTTACAATGGTCTTGACCAGAAACAGAGAAAGAACTTTGTAAACTTCATTTCAAAAGAAGCTTATGCTACAATGGCTGAAATCGCAGTTTCACATAAAGCTGAAATTTCAGAAAACAAAATCTTCGTTGGTCTTGTTCAGGGTCGTCTTGCAAAACAGATTAAAGAAGTTTGCCTTCTTGAACAGACATTCGTTCGTTCAGACCTCTTCGATGGTTCTGTTGACGGTTATGTAAATTCAGTTGCTAAAGCTCTTGGCGCAGACATCAAGCTCACAAGCTTTGTTCGTTTTGAAAAGGGTGAAGGCATTGAAAAGAAAGAAGAAAACTTTGCTGCAGAAATCGCAAGCATGATGTAATTCTTTAACTTAAAATTTTAAAGCACACAATATGAATTGTGTGCTTTATTTTTTTGCAAAAAAACATACATATTGATAAAACACTAACAATTTATATTGACAAAATATGTAATAAAAATGTATAATAACTTTGTATGAATTTATATAAGATGGGGGTATTCCTATGCAGAAAAAGACCGTAGCTCTTACAGGCTCATCAGGTACAATGGGATGGGCTGGTTTTAAAGAGTTATATGCAAAAAAAGATAAGTTCAACATTGTTGTTCTTAATCGTGACAGTAAGAAAAATCGTGACAAGTTTGCTGATTATGTAAATGACCCTGCAGTTAAACTTGTTTGGGGTGACCTTACAAATTACGAAGATGTACTCGAAATGGTAAACGGTGCTGACTATGTTCTCCATGTTGGTGGTATGGTTTCTCCTGCTGCTGACTATTATCCAGTTAAAACACAGAAGACTAATGTTGCTGCAGCACAGAACATTGTTAAGGCTGTAAAAGCACAGCCAAATCCGGATGCAGTTAAAGTTGTTTACATAGGTACAGTTGCTGAAACAGGTGACAGAAATGCTCCTATCCATTGGGGCAGAACTGGTGACCCACTTAAGGTAAGTGTTTATGACCATTATGCAATCAGTAAGATTAAGGCTGAAGCAGTTTTCGCTGAGTCAGGTCTTAAATATTGGGTATCTCTTCGTCAGTCAGGTATTCTTTATCCTGCAATCCTTAAAAACCTTGAACCTATTATGTATCACGTTCCAATCAACGGTGTTCTTGAATGGGCAACTGTTGAAGATTCAGGTCGTCTTCTTGCAAACGTTTGCGGCGATGATATCCCTGAAGAATTTTGGAGGAACTTCTATAACATCGGTTCAGGTGAAGAATACAGAATTACAAACTTTGAGTTTGAAGACCTTCTTCTTGGCACACTTGGCCTTGGCTCACCTAAAAAACTCTTTGACCCACATTGGTTTACAACACGTAATTTCCACGGTCAATGGTACTACGACGGTGACAAGCTTGAAAAGTATTGCCATTTCCGTGCTAATATTCCTGTTAAGCAGTACTTCAAGAGCATGATGAATCACGTTGAAGGCTACTATAAACTTGCTTTCCTTGCAAAACCATTTGCGCCAATCCTTAAAAATCTTTGGATGAAGAAAATTGCAGAGACTCCCGAATACGGTACACTTTGGTGGGCAGAAAACAAAGTTGATGTAAGAATGAAGGCTTACTACGGCAGTATGGAAGAATACGAAAAGCTTCCAAGAAGCTGGGACGATTTCGAAGTTGTTATTCCGTCAAAGAAAACAACTGCAAGTGATGTAGTAGTTCTTGACCACGGTTATGACGAAACAAAACCATTTGATACTCTTACTCTTGAAGATTTGCAGAAGGCTGCTGAATTCAGAGGCGGTAAGTGTCTTGCAACTGAAATTGTTGATATGTACACACCTGTTAAATGGGTAAGTGCAAGAGGAAATGAGTTTGAAATGTCACCAAACCTTGTACTTAAAGGTGGTCACTGGTGTCCTGCTGAGCTTCCTTGGCCATGGAACTATGACGAAGAAGCAAGAATCAACCCATTCTTTGCTCAAGTTTGGGACCGTCAGGGTGAAAACAATGTATATGGTCCTGAAATCTTTGATAACTTTAAGGAGAAGGTAACAGAATGAAAGTATTTATGATTGGCGGCACAGGTCTTTTAGGCTGTGAAGCTGCAAGAATCTTTATTGAAAGAGGACACGAAGTAACAAGTGTCGCTCTTCCACCACTTCCAGAAGGTGCTCCAATTCCACAAGAAATGAAATTGGAATTCTGCAATATCTATGAAAAGTCTGATGACGAAATCCGTGAACTTCTTCGTGGACACGACTGCTTTGTATTCGCAGCAGGTATTGACGAACGTGTTGAATTCCCAGCACCTGTTTATGATGCATATTACAAGTATAATATTCAGCCACTTGAAAGAATCCTTCCTCTTTGTAAAGAAGTTGGTGTTAAGAGTGCAGTTATCCTTGGTTCATACTTTGCATATCTTGCAAAAGAAAGACCAGATATGAAGCTTACAGAAAAGCACCCATATATTAGAAGCCGTATTGCACAGGAAGAAGTTGCTTTCTCATTTGCCGATGAAAACTTTGATGTATCAGTTCTTGAGCTTCCATACATTTTTGGTACACAGCCTGGCAGAAAGCCTGTTTGGGTTATCCTTATTGAACAGATTAAGAGAATGGATAAACTCCCATTCACAATGTATCCGGGTGGCGGTACAGCAATGCTTACAGTTCGTCAGGTTGGCGAAGTAATCGTTGGTGCTGCTGAAAAGTCAAAGGGTGCAAAGGCTTGGCCTATCAGTATGTACAACCTTACTTGGAAAGAATTCCTTAAAATCGTTTATGCTGCAAGAGGTATGGGCGAAAACCGTAAAATCATCAGCGTTGCTCCTTGGATGATGCGTATGGGTCTTGGCGGTGTTAAGAAAGAATATGCAGCAAAGGGTATTGAAAGTGGTATTGATGTTGACGGACTTGCAGACATTATGGATGTAAATCTTTTCATTCCTGATAGTTACTCAAAAGAACTCGGTGCAACTGACGACGATATCAAAGCAGCAATTTTTGACTCAATCAAGGTTTCACAAGCTGTTTATGACGGAACAGTTGAGCTTCTTGGTATGAAAGGTGAATAATTAGTTATTCAAGTACATTAAAGCGTACAGTTTATGCTGTACGCTTTATTTTTTTGCTTGTAAAATATAAATGTATAATGTAAAATAATAATGTAATATTTTCACCCATATATTTATTTATGGGGTGATTTTATGAAAGAATCAATTATCTCAATTTTATTAACTATTGTGTTGTTCTTCACCATATTAACTGTTGATAAAACACGAAACGTGTCGTCTAACGAATTTATCACAACTGATGCACCAGTAATAATAATTGATGCAGGCCACGGCGGTGAAGATGGGGGAGCAGTAGTACAAGATAATATAGTTGAAAAAGATATAAATCTAGCTATTGCGCAAAAAACAAACGATATTCTGTCACTCTTCGGCTTTAAAACCTATATGGTTAGGGAAACCGATAAACTAATATACGACAGTGACTCAAAAACTCAAAGACAAAAGAAAAACTCAGATTTGCGCAACAGATTAAGTCTTATGAACAACTATGAAAATTGTCTTTATATAAGTATTCACCAAAACAAATATGAAGATAGTAGAATTTGGGGTGCACAAACTTTTTATTCACCAAACGACAAACAAAGCCCTATATTAGCAGAGTTTATTCAAAGTTCAATTATTTCATTAACTCAACCCAATAATAAACGTGTTATAAAGAAAACAGGTACAAACGTATTTGTAATATACAACGCAACAAAACCGGCAATTATGGTTGAGTGTGGATTTATGTCAAATAATGACGAATTATCAAAATTAAAAGACGATAAATATCAAAGTCAAATGTCTTTTTCAATATCAAATGGAATTCTAAATTATTATATTTCGGAGGTCAAAAATGGCTCAGAAGTCTAAATCAGTATATATTTGTAGTGAATGTGGTTACGAAACAGCTCGCTGGCTTGGTCAATGCCCCAACTGTAACGAATGGAACACTTTAAATGAAGAAATTAAAACGATAGTAAAAGAAACTTCTTCAAAAAGAAGTTTAGTTGGCTCAAATCGTGGCAGAGCATATCCACTTTCAGAGATTACTGCCGATACAGGTCACAGATATAATACAGGTTTAAAAGAATTAAATCGTGTACTTGGTGGTGGTCTTGTTAAAGGTTCTGTTGTGCTTATAAGTGGTGACCCGGGTATAGGTAAATCTACAATTCTTTTGCAGATATGCCAGTATTTAGGTGAAGGCTTGAAAATATTGTATGTTTCAGGTGAAGAATCAGCACATCAAATCAAACTTAGAGCATCAAGACTATCCGTTTCAACAGAAAATCTTTCTATATTATGCGAAACTGATGCACAGTATATCTGCGAATATATTCAATCAGAAAAGCCTGATATTGTTATAATTGACTCCATTCAGACAATGGAAATCGGTGAATTAAACTCATCACCGGGTAGTGTAACACAAGTACGCGAATCAACAAACCTTTTCACAAGAACTGCGAAAGCATCAAATATTCCGATATTCCTTGTAGGACATGTTAATAAAGATGGTAATATTGCGGGGCCTAAAGTTCTTGAACACATAGTTGACTGTGTATTATATTTTGAGGGTGACAGAAACACATCATACAGAATTTTAAGAGCAGTAAAAAACCGTTTTGGTTCGACAAATGAAATTGGTGTTTTTGAAATGCTTGATAACGGTCTTTGTGAAGTTGAAAATCCATCTATGATGCTTATTTCTGGCAAACCAACAAATGTTTCAGGCACTTGTGTTGCTTGTCTTATGGAAGGTTCAAGACCAATTCTTGCTGAAGTTCAAAGTCTTGTAACACCTAGTGGTTTTGGTAACCCAAGACGAATGGCAACAGGCATCGAATATAACAGAATGGCAATGCTTATTGCTGTGCTTGAAAAGCGTTGCGGTTATTTCCTTGGAAATATGGACTGTTATACCAATGTTATCGGTGGTCTGCGTATTGATGAAACTGCAGCTGATTTATCAATTGCTTTGGCTATTGTTTCAAGCCTTAAAGATGTTCCTGTACCTGAAAAAACACTTGCATTCGGTGAAATAGGATTAGCAGGCGAGATTCGTTCAGTAAATTCTTGTGAACAGAGAATTAAAGAAGCAGCAAAACTAGGTTTTGAGAGATGTGTTATCCCTTATCACAACTATTCAAAGTTACCTAAATATCTTTTTAAAGAAATAGAAATTGTGCCTGCAAAAAATATCAGACAAGCATTTGAGGCGATTATGAATTGAAAGAAAGATTTTTAAAAAATCCTAATCTTCCTAAAAATAATGTTACAACAGTATATGCAGATATTGACGATATTGCCCTTAAAACGACTTTTAATGATTTATCAATAAAAGTCGTTAATGTTAATGAAAATCCGTTTTTAGATGCTCCCGTAAGCTGTCATGCTGATATTCTCGCAAATTATGTTGGGAAATCAAATTTTCTAGCTGATAAAAACCAAGTAGAACTTTGTTGTTTTATTGAAAATAATGTAGGGAAATATAAAATAATTAATAATATAAAATCTCCATATCCTAATGATTGTCTGTTGAATTTTGCAGATATAGGTGATTATATTATCTGTAACAAGTCGATTTTAACAGAAGAAATTGTTGATTTATTACCAGATAAGCAGATTATTGATGTAAAACAAGGTTATTCAAAGTGTTCTGTTTGTATTTGTAAAAGAAACACTATCATAACTGATGATATTTCAGTCTATAACGCTGTTTTGCAGTTCGATAATATAAATTCATTGTTAGTTGAAAAGGGGAGCGTACACATAAATATATACGATTATGGGTTTATTGGTGGATGCTGTGGTCTTATTGACAAAAACACCCTTCTTTTCAATGGTAATTTATCAACTCATTCAGACTTTGACAAAATTAAAAAATTCCTGTATGATATTAATGTAAATTACATTGATATTAAGGGAAAACCTTTAACAGATATTGGAAGTATTATTCCAATTATGGAAACAGATGGTGATTAAGATGAAAAAAGGTTATTTTATTGCATATTTAGGCGCTGCAACAACAATGGGAATCGTTCTCTCAAAAGCGACTAAAATGACTAAGAAATATGGTCAACCATTAAAAGAAAAGAAAAAACCATCACCTGAAAAACTTGCTAAAACAGCAGAAAAAGGAATAGATTTTGTAGCTAAAAAAATGGCTAAATAGCATTATTTTTCAGGCATCTCTGTGTTTTGATAGAGATGCCGATATTTTTGTAGGAGAATGTGCAATGATTAAATATCCAGACTATGACCACAGCATACTTTCTATTGCTTCGTCAGTACTGAAATATTTTGGCGTTAAAGACTGTCAGCATAAAACATTACATGAATTTGATAATTTACTTAACAAAAATTATAAAAATGTAATTGTTATGCTTTTTGACGGTTTGGGTAGTTCTGTGCTTAAAAAACACCTTTCCGAAGATGATTTTCTTAGACGACATCATTTAACGGATATTTCATCAGTATACCCGTCAACAACCGTTGCAGCAACTACTTCAATTCAAAGTGGCTATTCACCACTTGAAACTGGTTGGATTGGTTGGGATTTATATTTTGATGAAATCGGTGAAAATGTTACTGTTTTCAAAAACACATTACAACGAAATGGTGAGCTTGCAGCTGACTATAATGTTCCATTAAAATACATTTCATATAAAAACATTTGTGATAGAATTAAAGAAGTTAGAGGAAGAAATACAGCTTATATGGTGTCAGTATTTTCAAAATATCATTCAAAAAGTGTTAATGATATTTGTAAAACCGTTTGCAGATTGTCAAAACGATGGAAGCAGAAATACATATACACATATTGGTGGCAACCTGATAATTTAATGCACATCTATGGAGTAAATAGTGAAGAAGTCAAGCAAGAAATTAAAATGATAAACAATGAAATTGAAAATCTATGCAAAAAATTAAAAAATTCTCTTGTTATTATTACTGCAGACCACGGACAAATAGATTGCGTGAATGAATATTTAGAAGATTACCCTATACTTACAGATATGCTTAAAGTACCACCATCTGTTGAACCGCGAGCAGTGAACTTTTTTGTTAAAGATGGAAAAACTGAAGCGTTCAAAATTGAATTCAATAAAATATTTGGTGATTCTTTTAAACTTATGACTAAAGAAGAAGTTTTTGCTAACAATCTTTTAGGACATGGTAAAGCTCATATTAAAACTAAAGATTTTATTGGTGATTATTTAGCAGTTGCTACAAGTAATGTAATAATCAATACTGAGCGTTCTGATTTTGAAGCTATTGGGTGTCACGCTGGTCTTACAAAAGAAGAAATGACAGTTCCATTTATTGCTATTGAGGTAAAGTGATATGATTAGAAAAGCTACAAACAACGATATAACTTCAATATTAAAATTATATCGTGAGCAATTAAAAGAAATGGCAGAACTGATACCTGATTTTATTAAAGCAGGCGACCAAAGCGCAGAGTTTATTGAAAAAACAATTACTAATAATGATTCTGATATTCTTATTTATGAAGACAATAATATTGTTGTAGGTTTTATTCTTCTTCAGGCAAAGCAAAGACCTGATTTCTCATTTATTGTTTCAGGCAAGCATTGTTACATAATGGATTTAATTATCACCGAAAATCATCGTAGCAAAGGTTTTGGTACAGCTTTAATGAATTCCGCAATGGATTGGGCCAAAGAGCAAGATTGCAATATTGTTAGTCTTGATGTGCTTTCAAACAACCCAAGGGCTATAACTTTATATGAAAAACTCGGCTTTATTCCCAAAGCTCAAGAAATGTTTTGCAAATTATAATTATTTATAGACACTTTGAGTGTTTCTTTCGTCTTACATAGTGAAAGGTGGTAAAAAATATGTTTAAAAACATTTTTAAGAGAAAACAATCTATCCATGCACAAACTGTTGTTGATTTAAGAGAGTACACTCCACAAGCATTAAGTAACATTAATGTTATTGAAGCAGTAGCTTTGCTTATTCTTCCTGAAAATCCAAGTAAAGAATTCATTGATGCTTTTTCTAAAATTAAACTTGATGCTGTTGGATTTAGGCTTAATTTGCCAAAAGATAAAAAAATTGCCATGTTTAATGGTGTAACATCACTTTCAAGCATAAAGTTAGCAGATAATACCGTAGGAGTTTTCAACGGAATTATTATTGTTGGAAAAATGATTGAAAACGAGAATACACAATACATTGTAAATGGAATTGTATTGAAAAAATTAGGACTTCAAAATAATAGTCAATGTCTTATGGAAAATGGTCTTATTTTTGAAATGGATTTTGATGAAAATAAAGTCAAGTTGTTTTCAAACAAAATCGATATTGATGCATCATTTATCCGTAATGTACAAGACGGTACACTTATTGCAGCAGGAGACACAATAACTTTTAATAATGATATTACTGAAGAAATAATTGTTGAAAAAAATCTCCAGTTCTTTGCCGGTAATAAAATTAAATGCAATAAAGCTATCAAAGGTTGTATTCAGGCAAGGTCTTGTGTAGGCAATAAAATAGTAAGTGAATAATGCTATGAATAACAATATTCAAGAACTTTTTGAAAAATATTATCCTGATGTATATAAATATTTTCATAAAAAAATCGGTGAAAATGAAGCCGAAGACCTTACACAGCAAACCTTCGTTAAACTGTTAACTTGGATTGGTTGTATCGATAAAATGCGTTCACCAAAATCATTAGTTTTTACAGTTGCAAAAAGCGTATTGTATGATTATTATAGAAAGAAACAAACAATAGAAAATGTAATTTCTTGTGTTTCTTTTGATGAAATATATAATTATGCAGATAGCTATGATTTTTCTAAAGAAATTGAATCTACTGACTTTATGAAATCGCTTACAAAACGCGAAAAAAGAATCATTGAACTTAAAATCGAGGGTTATAACAGTAATGAAATAGGTAAAAAACTCGGTATATCAAGTTCAACCGTTCGAACACATTTAGAAAACATTAGAAAAAAGATAAATAGCTAAAAGGATATATATAATGAATAAAATATTAGAAGAATATATTCAAAACAATGTTTTCCCTGAATATTCAAAAAATGAAAGCGGTCACGGAATCGAACATATAAATTATGTAATTGACCGTTGTATGAAGTTTGCTGAACAATTTGATAATATTGATTTAGATGTGCTTTATACAATAGCAGTATTTCATGATATTGGTCATTACATCGATAAGAAAAACCACGAAATCATATCGGCTAAAATATTTTATGATAATGACGATATGAAGCAGTTTTTTACAGAAGAGGAAAGAATTATTATAAAACAGGGGATAGAAGACCATCGAGCGTCGTCAGATACTATTCCGCGAAGTGATTATGGTAAAATTATTTCTTCTGCAGACCGTTCAACTGATGTAAATGAATTTTTAAAAAGAACTCATTCATATACATTAAAACATAATCCAGATGCAACAATCGAAGAAATGCTTGAAAGAGCTTATAACCACACAAAAGATAAATATGGTAAAGACGGTTATGCAAAAAGTTATGTTATTGATGAAGAGTATAACAATTTTAAAAATGAAATTATATCTTTAATAAGTGATAAAAAAACTTTTAACCAAAGATATATAAAAGTAAATAATTTATAATTATGTATTCCATAGGAAGTGACTATAGCTGGTTCCTATGGAATTTTTTATGCCTAAATATAGGGGGATTATACAAAACTATCTATTTGTTGAAAACTTAAATAATTGTTGACAATGTTGAAAACTTATTATATAATTATACAAAATAAATAAAAAGTGTTCATTATCTTTATATATTATGCATAATATTTATACTTACGTATATACGTAAGTATATGACTATAAAAAACAAATCCCCCCAGGGTAGCCTTCGCGTGCGAAGGACCCGGGGGGATTGTTTTATTTTAATGCATTTAATATGTTGTCTTCCAAGTCTGCAGTTCCACGTGTTCTTAGTAACTTATATCCGGTAGTATTTAATACCTTCTCAATAAATTCATCACGTTCTTTTCTCTTTTCTGTGTCATGGCTGTTGTCGTCTAGCTCTATCAGAAGAACCGGCAGAAGATTCTCAGGCTTACAGAGAATAAAATCAATGTGCTTTTTATTGATTCTATTAAAGGCGGTTTGCCATTCACTTTTATTAAGTCCCTTCTGAACGTCAATCAAGTCTGCTACTCTAGTTTTACAAATTATTGAATAATTGTGTTTATCTGCTATGGGCTTAAGCTGTTTATAGAATGACCATTCATTTTTAGTCATTAGATTTTTCTTTACATAGGGCAATTTCTCGGTTGGTATTTCAATATTGACTTCAGGCTCTGATGTTTCAACCGGTACAACTACTTGTTGCTTTGATTTCTTTTTATTCAGAATTAAAAGTATAACGATTACTATAATTAAAATTATTTCCATTTTTACACCTTACTTACTTATTTATTTCTTTTTTGTTAGTGCGTTCCAATATGTAGTCTACCGAAACATTAAAGTATTCTGCTATCCTGATTAAGTCTTTTACACTTACTTCATGTTTGCCAAGTTCCAGCTTACTGTAATATGATTGTTCAATTCCAAGTATTGTTGAAACTTTGATTTGTGATTCACCTTTGCTTATTCTTAATTCTTTTATTCTTTTATACATTTTCATCACCAAGTCTATTTTATTTTATTTTTTGCTTGACATTAGGTAAAACTTTACCTATAATGAAAATATCAGGTAACATTTTACCTGTTTAAGTCTTTTACCCTAAAGAACGTTTACACGGGGTTGGCAGCTCGGAACAGACGGCAACTATAAAATAATAGGTGATTTAATATGGCAGAATTAGGCATCATTCTCGCAATTATAAGTATTGTTTTAAGCATTAAAACAATGAAAGCTGTTAAAGAACAGCGCGCATCCAGTTCTCCAGAGTGTAAAAATGCACTTAATCAGAGAGTTTTGACAACAGTAAAACAATATGACAAGAAGGGTAAGCAGATTGTCTATTGTGCAGTTAAGCTTGACGGTGACGAGCTGGAACACGTCATAGTCAATATACAAGATTTATCGGTAATCAGTGCCAATGATGTATCCGGCACTTAAAAATATAGGAGGTTAAATATGGTAGGAACAATTAAAGGATATTTATATGTTGAATATCCAGACAAGAAAACAGGCGAGCTTAAGCAAGGTTGGGAGCTTCATTTAGAGATTGACCCCCCAAAAAACAAAAATTATGTAGGGGTTATTTGTAACAATGTATGGGTTCCATCTGTATTAATGGCTAATACTTTGGGTTCTCCCGAGCTCGATATGCGTTGTAATCTTGTTTATGATGTTTTTAGTAAATACCCACAGTTGATTGACATTGTTCCAGTATTGTAACTGGTTAATGAATAATTAAGAAAGGAGAAAACGTTATGTTTAATACTATTAAGCAAAAAGCTCGTAAACTTGTTTCTGCAATTCAAAGAAACAAATTAGCAAAGAAAGTTATTGCTGTTGGCGCAGCAGTATGTGTAATGGCAATGTCAGCTGTTACATGTTTTGCAGCAGACGGTGAGCCAGTATCAGATATTGCTCCTGAACAAGCTGCAACTCAAATTTTTGAGATGTTCAGTCAACAGTTGAACTTCACAACAATCCTTGCAGTTCTCGGTGTTGTTATCGGTGCTGCTCTTGCAATGGTGCTTGGCTGGTGGGCTATCAGAAAGATTGCTGGTGCTCTTATGACAGCATTCAAAAAAGGCAAAATGAAAATCTAATCTATCTCACGGGGGTGAATATCTTTTCACCCCTTAGTTTTTAAAATTATGAATACAAATATGTTAGTTAGAGCGCCAGAGTCTTTTTTACGTATTCCTGGCGGATTAAATCCACAACGTTTGTTGGATACAATTGAATATAAATATGAATTTGCAAAAAATAACCCGGATTATTTTAGGCCGAGTGGTACGCTCATTTTTTGTGGTTCCCAGGGTGAAGGCAAGACGTTGTCTGCAGTCGATTATACGCTTAGGGTTCTTAATATGTTTCCTTGCTGTATTTTATGTACTAACACAGAAATAATGGGATATCCACCTAACGCTTATGTAGATAAAATCATTAAGTCTGATGAAGAATGGATTGAAGAATATAAGAAGATTGAGCCTGAAAGAAGAATCCAGTGGTATGAAGATATAACATATAAACTTAAAGAACACTATAAATATTCAAAGCCTGATATGACTGAAGATGAGTATGTTGCAAGTTATATAATTTTTTATCCATTTAACCGTCGCTCAGACTTCGAAGAATGGCAAGCAACAGAAGAATGGGGTTTGTTTAGTCTATTGGATAATTCCAGGATAACTCCTGAAACAATAAAAGCTGGTATTCATTCTCGTGTCTGTGTAAAGTATTGGGGACTTGATACACTTAAATATATTAGCAATGGCACTTATGGAGTTCTTTATTTTATTGACGAGATTCATCTTGAGATTAATAGTCTTGAGAGTAAGAATATTGACGTTTCAATTATGGTTGAAATATCACAGCAGCGCAAACAAAGAAAACATATTGTCGGTACTTCACAAAGATACACTCGCATGGGCAAAGCCCTTCGAGAACAAGTTAGAGATTGTGTTGTATGTAAAAACTGGTTTGGCTGTATTCAATTTAACAAGCTTATTGATGGTGATTCATCACAAGAAAAAGACGGTGGCTTAGTATATGAAACTCGTCGCAGGTACTTGTGGTTCCACTCACCTGAAATGTATATCATGTATGATACCTTCGCGAAGATGCGCAGGTATAACAAAGAATGGCAAGGAAGAAAAAGAGACCCGTTTTTTGATTTGGAGGTTGATAGAGTTGGAAGCTCTTAGTTTATGGATATCAGAAGTCGGTGATATTGTTATTTTTCTTGGTTTAGTTAAACTCGGTTGGAATATGCTTTGGAACGGATTTAACGGCCGTGGAAAGCTTTTTTAAAGGTGGGTTTTTATGTTTTCAACTAATCAATTAGAAGTTATTCAGACATTAGTTCCGACTATGAAAAATCAAGGCTATGATTACTACATAGCATATACAAATACAGATACAAGCAGTTCCTGGGGAAGTACAACAGAACCTGACTTGTGCATTGTATTTTCTTCAGATGAAATTACAGCAACGTCTGGCTACAGCTATGACGTTCCAGAAGGTTCAGTTATGTATATTATCAGAACCGGAAATTATTCTACGAGTCAAAGTGCTGTGAATACTGACCGTTATGAAATAAGTGAATATTCCGGTGTTCTGAATATTGATATTTATGAGCATGTTTATAGCAACTCAACTTATTCAGAAGGTGTTGTTGTTATGCCGGATATAAATTTTAGGGGAGCAGGTGAAACATATGAAAAAACGAATGCACTCGGTCTTGTCTGTACTGCTGTGTTGTTGTTTATTTGTTTCTGTTCTTTCTTTAAACGTTAGTGCTGCAGAAGTTGATGGTTTTTATTCTCGTAATATGGTGCATAAAGCATATATTTTGCAGAATGTTGATAATGTTTTAACACCTTTTGACTATACTGACCATTTGACTGTTAGTAATGGCACTTATGTTGGTAAAAATTGTACTTTGTACAGTTTGCCAAGTATATCAACTTCAAATATTCGTTATGTTTCTTCCTATCAAATTGAAGAATTGAATGCAAGTCATGAATATCATATAAAATTTCAATCTTCGTCAAATATAGTTTCTGAAACAAATATGTGTTTAGTTTCACTCGTTTTTTATAATGGTGATGAAATTTTAAGGACTCAAAATTTGGGTGGTTGTAATTTTCCTAATGACCAATGGCAAGAAGTTGAATTTGATTTTGTTCCTGATACTTCTGGTTTAGGCGGTTACAAAACACGTATTGAATTTCAATTTATTTCTTATTCTAATACAAATTCTGTTACATATCGTTTATCAGATTTCATTGAATTTGAAGATAAAGATGACAATGCTGGTTGGTTTCAGAAAATTATAAATGCTATTAAAGAGATACCAGAAAAAATAGGTGACTTACGCGATAATATTAGCAACTATTTTTCTGCTCTTGGTGACCGTATTACAGCAAAGTTTGAAAGTGTAGGAACGAGCATCACGAACAAGTTCGAAGAAGTTAAAAATGCTATTGGTTCCTGGTTCACTGAAATAGGGGACAAGCTCTCCAACAAGTTCGCTGAAGTCGGTAATGCCATAACGAGTAAATTCGCAGAAATCGGCGCAGAGTTCTCTGCAACGTTTGACACCTTCAAGCCACGATTATATGAAGTCTTTGAATGGCGTTATGGTATGTCAACTGGTAGTGAAATTATTTATGATTATGAAGATTATGGTTCTGCAGTAATTTCAAACGAATTTTATATTCCTACTGGTACAAATTATATTTTTGATGTTGATACTTCAAAAATAGATGATAATGATTTTTGGATATATCAAGTAAGTGTATACTATTTTAGTGATGAAAATACTTTATCATATTTAGTTTCTGATTCATTAGATGTTTTTATTTATGCTTATCCTAATGGTTTTGAATTAGAGAGCGGACGTTCTTATTATTTTGAGATTTGTACTAATTCTTGGGAGCCATTTGGTACATATTTTCCTAATCAAGATTTGAGTGATATCTGTAACTCAATAGTCAAAGTTTATGCCGATGAAGGCTGGCTTACTGCATTTGGTAGAATGATTTTAAATGGTCTGAAGAATTTTTTCATTCCTTCACCAGATTATTTTGATACTTATTCAGAAACAACAAAGACCTGGGCTTCAGAACATTTTGGTTTTCTTTACACAGCTGCAGACTTGTTTTCTTCAGTTGTTGAAGATTTAAAGGGACTCCTGCGTGATGATTATTCATTCAAGATTCCACCGGCTAAATTCACTCTGATGGGAACTGAATATACTCTTTGGGAAGAATATGAAGTTCCAATGAAGGAATATCTGAAGAACTCAGCTTTGAATTTTGCCTATAATACATATCTTGTAATGCTCTCAGGCGCCTTGTCCTTTGCATTGCTTGAATATGCCCGTAAAACTTACGATAAGATTATGGCTAATTGAGGTGTATAACAATGGTATTAGAAACAATTTTAAACTTATTGCAAAAGCTTTTTTTTGGCCTTTTCTCCTGGCTTAACGTTCCAGCAATGCCAACTGATGTCACAGCTGCAATTACCGGCTTTTTTGGTCTTCTCGAATACGGTACCGGTTTTATTGGCTTTTTCTTTCCTGCAAAGATTGTTGTTCCGTTTTTCGTTGTCTTCTTCGCCATTTTTGCAGTTGACCATGGTTATCCGTTTATTATGTGGATAATCAGAAAGCTACCGTTTAGCATTAACTAATATTTCCTTTAATTGCCGCACCGTAAGGTGCACATTGGCTACTTGTTGTATCTGAGCAGAGCGAACGTAGTGAGACGATTTCTCGGCTTAAAGCAGCAGAAACTAACCGTAAAATTACCCGGCATTGCCGGTTCAGAACCCCAGACAGTAGCACTGGGGTTCATACTCCAAGAAATTGGGTGATGTAGATGCCTATACTTGTTGATACACTTAGCTTTAGAGCCCGTTCGGATAGTGTAGAAAAAATAAAGCAAATTTTGGGTATTTCTGAGACTGTTTTTACTTGGGAAAAAGGTACCGGCTTTAATGGTTATCCACGTGCAATTTATTTTGCCGGGATAAAGATTGGCTATGATGGTTGCAAAGGTTTTTCTTGTTATGTTCATATGTCTGGTAAAGGCTGCAGAACCTGGGAAGACTTCACCAAGCTTGAAGGTGGATTTATTCAGCTGTTTGAGTACCTTATTCAGAACCCGGATAACTATCATTTTGCTCGTGTCGATTTAGCCTGTGATGATTACACAGATACATTGAATATTGAGCGTATTGATAAATATCGAAGAAATAAGCGCTATTCAACAAAGACAACATATTTTACAACTGTCATGGGTTCTGAAGAAATTGCATATATCGGAAGTCCACAGAGCCATACCAGGTTAAGAATATATAACAAGAAACTCGAAAGGGGATACCGTCCTGAAGACGAGTTCGAACATGAGCATTGGTATCGTGCAGAGTTCCAGTTCCGTGACGAATGTGCTACAGCTTGTGTGGATGCACTTGTTACATATAATGACGTGTCTTTTGTGTTCTTTGGTAAGTTGCTTGACTTTATCCGATTCACAACTAAACCGAATACAACAGCTCATGCAGAACGTCTTAATACATGTTCTTGGTGGCTGGAGTTCTGCCAGAACTATCCACGGTTGAAGTTCTTCTATCAACCAGGTTCTGAATATAACTTATCCAGACTTGAAAGATTCTGTAAGATTGGTGCAGGTTCATCTGTAAAGACGTTGATTTATTCAAAAGGAATGACAGCTTATCAGCTGTATGATTATTTTACAAAAGATAACATATTCCTTCGTGATGACCAGCGTGAGCTCATCAGACAAAAAGAATTTGAAAGGGGAGTAGGTCTTTTGGATTCTTCTCTGTATAAAGGTAAACGAAAATGACAGATAATGAAAAGATAGCACTTATGATGCGCTACACATTCAATACAGATTTTGCATTGAAATGTGAATATATCCAGGAGCTTAACAATTATCTTGGTTCTTCAGGAACGAACCCAGAAGACTTGCTCAAAGTGTATAAAGCTAAAATACGGTATGAAGCTTTTAAAGAGTTTACAGCCGATTTAGATAAGATTTTGTATGGGAGATGATTTTTATGTGTGATAATTATTGTAATCGTTTTGAGTGTATTTCTTATGATGAACTATATGAAATTTATCATCCTGAGATTTTTGGTTAATTGTAGGTGATTTTTATGATTAAGAATTGTTTTCATATTTATCTTTGTAATTATATCAATGATGCTTTAGGTTGTGATTTTATGCCTTTGTGGGCAATACCAGAGTTTGATTGTAATATCTATACATTTCAACGTATTAGAGTTAAAGATATTTATAATTTAGATAGGAGTTGTTTACAGTTATGACATGCCCAAATCAATACACAGAAAATCATGCAGCATGTGTAGATTGCATTTTTTCTGATATTTGTCAGGAAGATTGCATTGAAGAGCTTAAAGAGGGGAGTAAATCATGAAAGCTTTGTTGATTGATGTTATTGAACCAAAATTAACAGTTGTTGATTGTGATGGTTTAGATGATTACTATAAATACATTCATTGTGATTGCATTGATGTTACTGTTCGTCAAGTTGGTTCTTCAGTTGTTCATATTGTTTGTGATGACATAGGTGCTTTAACTAGTAAGCCTGTAATATCTGCATCTGATATGGATGGTAATAATATTTATGGTAACATTTTAATCTTCTCTGGTGAGCTTGTTGGTGATGGATTCTTCCAAAGCTTGTCAGCTGATGAGATGCAAGATGTATTACATAATATTTTTTTTGCAAAATCTTGTTTATCTCCGTATGATGATTTTCATTTTGTGCTGCGGTATAATTGACTTGTGCATAGTGTATAAAGAATAGGGCAGTAGCTATTGTTGAAAACTATAATTTTTGTTGACAATGTTGAAAACTTATTATATAATTATACAAAATAAATATTTTGTATCAAATAGGGGAAGAAAAATTATACAAAATACGGGAAATATAAGCTTTTTATCGGCAGATAGCCTTATTTAATGAAATTTAGCTATTTTCCACTTTTGTATTACTATATATACGCAAAACTTATATTGGACTAAAACATTTGCAATTTCTTATTAGTTATACAAATTTTATTTTAGTTACTTTTAAATTTTTATAAAAATAAAATTCCAATAACTTTTTTCAATTTGTACTTTGCATCATTTTAAAAATTTCTATCAGATTCTGTTTATTGTATTTTTGCAAAAAATCTTTAATTTCTGTTTAAATTGATGTATTATTATTGGTAGAAATAGATTTTATTAAAAATAGATTTTTTATTTTGTACAATAATTACATGGATTATTACTAAAATACTAGATTCACTATTTTCTTCATTCTTTAAAGAATAATGGGATATTTACCTATCCCTATTATTAAAAAATATATGAAAAATACATTCAAGAAAAATGTTAATTATTAATTGTTTTACAGCTTTGTGAAACAGTTTCACGGGTGATATTATGAAAAAAATAAATTATATAGGTCTTCCAGTAATTATTAAAGACTTTTTAGTCTATCTTGATGTAATTAAAAACAAATCAGTATTAACTATTGAAGAATACTCTTCAGATTTAAAGCTTTTCTTCAAATTTCTTAAGCAATATCGAGGTTTAGTCCCCCCTACTGCTGACTTTGAAGAGATAGATATTTTAGATATTGACGAAGATTTTGTAAAAACAGTTACTCTAAATGATGCTTATGCTTTTCTTTCATATTGTAAAAATGAAAGAGATAATCAGGAAGCTGCGAGAGCAAGAAAAGTTTCGTGTTTGCGTACATTCTTTAAATATCTTGATAAGCAGAAAAACATTATTGAAAATAACCCTATGGAAGTTTTGGACTCACCAAGATTAAAAAAATCTATCCCCAAGTATTTAACCCTTGAAGAGAGCATAAAGCTATTAAAATCAGTTGATGGTAAACACAAAGAACGCGATTACTGTATTCTTGTATTTTTCTTAAACTGCGGTTTGCGTTTATCTGAATTAGTTAGTCTTAATTATAATGATATTCGTGATGACCACACTTTAAGAGTTACTGGTAAGGGAAATAAAGAAAGAACTATTTATCTTAATGATGCTTGTCTTGATGCATTTGCACAATATATGGCTGTAAGACCTGTTGACGGTGTTCCGGCAACAGACAGAAATGCTTTGTTTTTAAGCAGTAGAAACAAGCGTATAAGCCCAAAAACAGTACAGCATATTGTTTATGACTGTCTAGAAAAATGTGGTCTTGAAGGCTATTCTGTGCATAAATTAAGACACACAGCAGCAACTCTTATGTATCAACACGGCAATGTTGATGTTCTCATATTAAAAGACATTCTTGGTCATGAAAATTTAGGGACAACAGAAATCTATACTCATATTGTTGATGAGCAACTCAAGAAAGCATCAGAATCAAACCCATTGGCAAATATCAAACTCAAAGATTAATTTTATCAATAAACAAAACAATTAACAAACTATTAAATAATGCGCACATACAATTAATAATTATCAAAATTAAATATCTTAATAAATACAGCTTGACAGATATATCGTCAGCTGTATTTTTATTTGTTATTGTGTTAAAATTTTTAGCCGACATATATATACTTTCATTTGATGCAAATAAAAGCGATGTGGTTGCAACTGCAGTATAAGGAAATATAAATAACAAACAGAATAAAACACCTTTAAGTTCATATTCATTATACATATATCCACCTAAAAAACCTGTAATAATGCACCTTATCGATGTTGGCAAAATAGTCAAGGGTGCGCCTATAAAGCTCGTTCCAATAACCATTGCAAAAGCAAAGTAAATTAGTTCCGCTTTAATAAAAAACAATAATATTTTTAAGAGTTCTTTAGATTCAAATAGTACTATTTTATTTTCTATTATCTGTGTAAACGATGAACTATTAAAATTATTATATATAAAACAACCCAATAAAATTGATGCTATTGAAACAAATAAAAGAATTACCTTATACTTCTCGTTAAATATATAATCGAAATTCATCTTCTTTTTGGGTTTTACCTTTTGATATGGTCTTTTTACTCTTATTACTTTTGACATTTAATCATTCCTTATTTTCGTCTTTTTGTATTTGCTCCTAAAACGCCACCAATTGAAGAAGTCACAAATATCAATAAATATAAAATTCCAGTTTTTGTTTCTATTTGCCCATTAGAAAACACTAACAATACAACTGTTATATATAGTGCAAATGGAATTGCAGAAACAAGACCAGAAATAATACCTTTTAACTTACATCTAAATGTTGAAAGAAAACCATTTACCAGCGCACCTACAAGAACTATACCCATCAAATACCACGAAAGATTTTTAGGTAAATTCTGCGATTTATTTATAATAAAAGAAAAGAAAATCGAAAGCAAAAATGTTATTAGAATACCAACTACTGATGATATGATAATCCCGATAAGATTTTCAACAATTTCTGGATACTCTTTTCTCTTAGCAAGTTTTTTACGCATAAAAAAATCCCTCACATTCAATAAAGAATATGAGGGAATCTCATTTTTTATGTTAAATTATTCTTCGTCTTTTTTAGACTTTTTGCCTTTTTTCTCAGCCATTGCTGCTCTTGCAGCTTCACGTTCAGCCTGAATTTTCTCATTAGCTGTGTGGTTTGTCTGAATTGCATATTTCATAAACTTAATTTTTACTCTGTCTGAGCCAGTTTCAAGAACAATTGTGTCGTCTTTAACAGCAACAACTTTACCACAAATACCTCCGATTGTTGTGATTTCATCACCAATCTGTGTATTTTCACGGATTTGTTGTTCCATTTTTCTCTGTTTATTTTGTGGTCTAATTGTTGTAAAATACATTGCAGCAATCATAATACCTATGAATATAAACATAGTCCAATTACCACCTGTCTGGCCTTCTGTGCCAGCAGCAGGTGCGCCCATCATTAAAAGTGAAAAAAAGTTTGACATTTCAATATCCTCCAAAATGTTTCATAATAACTTTAACATTATACATAAATATAAATAATTTTGCAATATGTTTTCTAAAATTTACTAAATTATATTCTTGTATCCAATCTATCAACATATTTTGCATAAAACTCTTCAAACGTATCATTATCGAGAGCTTCACGAATTTTTGCCATTAAATTGTTATAAAAATATAAATTATGCATTACGCAAAGTCGCATTGCAAGAATTTCTTGTGCTTTAAATAAATGACGAATATAAGCTCTTGAATGCCTTTGGCAAGTTGGACAATTACAAGTTGGGTCTATAGGCAAATCATCTTTTTCATACTTTTTATTGTTGATGTTAATGATACCAGCATCAGTAAAAAGATGGCCGTGACGAGCATTTCTAGAAGGCATTACACAGTCAAAAAGGTCAACTCCCCTTCTAACTGCTTCAAGAATATTACCCGGAGTACCAACACCCATTAAATACCTAATTTTGTCAGCTGGCATATATGGTTCAACTGCAGATATTATGCGATACATATCTTCTTTTGGCTCGCCAACTGCAAGACCACCGATAGCATAACCATCAAGTTCAAGTTTTGCGATTTCTTTCATATGCTCAACTCTTAAATCATCAAAAGTGCAACCCTGATTTATACCAAAAAGCAGCTGATTTTTGTTAATTGTATCTGGTAAAGAGTTAAGCCGTTCCATTTCCGCTTTGCAACGAATTAGCCATCTTGTTGTTCTTTCACAAGACTGCTTTGAATATTCATATTTTGCTGGATTTTCAACACATTCATCAAATGCCATAGCTATTGTCGAGCCAAGATTGGATTGAATCTGCATACTCTCTTCAGGTCCCATAAAAATCTTACGACCATCAATATGAGAAGAAAAATATACGCCTTCTTCTTTAATTTTTCGAAGTGAAGAAAGTGAAAACACCTGAAATCCACCGCTATCAGTAAGAATAGGTCCATTCCAACCAGTAAACTTATGAAGTCCACCCATTTCTTTTACAAGTGTATCAGTTGGTCTTAAATGCAAATGGTAGGTATTGCATAACTGCACTTGACAGTTAATATCTTTTAAATCATAAGCAGAAACGCCACCCTTAATTGCACCTTGCGTTGCGACATTCATAAATGCTGGTGTTTGCACAGTGCCGTGAACAGTTTGAAATTCACCACGACGAGCATTTCCACACTTTTTTATAAGCTTATACATAAAAACTCCTTAATTAATAAATGAACATACAATCGCCAAAACTAAAGAATCTGTATTTTTCTTTAACAGCAGTGTTATATGCTTCTAAAATTCGTTCTCTGTCATATAATGCAGATACAAGCATTATAAGTGTACTTTCAGGTAAATGGAAATTGGTAAGAAGTGCATCAATGCACATAAACTTGTAACCAGGGTAAATAAAAATGCTTGTCCAATCATCAAATTCTTTCATTTCACCTTGACTTTGCATAACACTTTCAAGAGTTCTGCAACAAGTTGTACCAACAGCAACAACACGACCACCATTTTTCTTGGTTTCATTAATTAAATCAGCAGTTTCTTTCGGAATCTGATAATGTTCAGAATGCATTTCGTGGTCTTCAATATTCTCTGCTTTTACAGGTCTAAAAGTGCCTATACCAACGTGTAAAGTAACATATCCGATTTTTATGCCTTTTTCTTGAATTTTAGTCATAATTTCATCTGTAAAATGAAGTCCTGCAGTTGGCGCTGCAGCAGAACCCAATTCTTTTGAATAAACGGTCTGATAGCGTTCTTTATCTTCAAGCTTTTCGGTAATATAATGTGGTAACGGCATTTCGCCTACCTTATCTAAAACATCATAAATATTTGACGCATCATAACTGAATTTTGCTATTCTATTACCATTTGCAAGAACTTCTTCAATTTTGCAAGTCAAAATGCCATCACCGAAAGAAAACTCAGCATCAACTTTTGCTCTTTTGCCAGGTCCTGTTATAGTCTCCCAACGGTCATTGCCAAGATTATTTAAAAGCAAGAATTCTACAATAGCACCAGTGTCTTTTTTTACGCCATACATTCTCGCTGGTAACACTCTTGTGTTATTAAGAATAAGACAATCGCCAGGATTTAAATAGTCAATAAAATCATAAAAATGTTTATGCTCAATAGAGTTATCCTTTCTCGATAAAACCATCATTTTTGAATGGTCCCGAGGCTCAATTGGTGTCTGAGCTATCAATTCTTTGGGCAAATCGTAGTAAAAGTGTGATTTTTTCATTATGTTTCTCCGTGAAAATATAGAAAATGTTAAAAATATTTGACACAAATGCTTTATAATGGTATTATATTAAAGCGATTGAGGCGCAACAAAAATCAGTATCGTTTTTGAAACTCCCAAGAGTTTTTGAGAAAACGAAAAAGGGTTTGTTGCCGAAGAAAAACAGGGCTTGGGAAATGTTTTTTCTGGTTGTATTATTAACAGTAATGCAACTGTCATCATTATTTGATGGAGTGCTTTCGTATTATGAAACCCATAATACCTATGTATTTTTATTCAGTAATGGTGTCATAATCATTACTGATTTTTTATAACGAATGATATATTATCATTTTTTGGAGGTAATTTCAAGTGAAAAAGTATAATGTTGGTGTAATTGGCGCAACTGGTATGGTTGGTCAGCGTTTTATGACTCTTCTCGATAACCATCCTTGGTTCCAAGTTAAAGTTTTAGCAGCTAGTCCTCGTTCAGCTGGCAAGAAATATTCTGATGCTGTAGGTAGCAAATGGTGTATGGATGTAGAAATCCCAGAAGCAATGAAAGATATTGTTGTTATGGATGCTACTGCAGATATCGAAAAGATTGCATCACAGGTTGATTTTGTATTCTGTGCAGTTGATATGAAAAAAGATGAAATCAAGGCACTCGAAGAAGCTTATG
>CALEJD010000049.1 GCA_937898195.1 uncultured Clostridia bacterium
CCTAATATAGCCTTCCCCCACTGAGGGGAAGGTGGCACGAGCAAAGCGAGTGACGAAAGGGGGAAAAAGTTAGACAAACCCTAATTTGTCGAATTATTTACTTGCGTCGTATGTTCCTGCGAGCATATGTTCTTTTTTCGCATTCTCAAGTTTTTGCAAGGCGCTTTCTCTTGTCTTTTTTAGTTTCTTTATGCGTTTTATATTGCCATAGCCCAAGAAAAAGAACTGAAGACCGCCTATGAACAAAAACACACTTCCAACCATTCCAGACAAACCAAAAATTTGCCACATAGCCTTTAGTTCCGTAACAGAATAACCCTCACTTGAACCTATTTTAAATATGTTTTCGGTAAACATTTCTTGAAATCTCAAGCCTTGTGCATAAAAGCTGATTGCCACACCTATAAAAACGGCAAGTATTATCCCCGACACAGTCAGAAGTTTCTTTGACCAATTCAACTCTTTTTCATAGCTTTTCTTTGTTTCTTCAACTCGTTTAAAATGTTGTGTACGAGTCAAAAGCACAACTTTATTAAGAGATTCCATATCCTCATCATAAATCTGATTAAGATAATCCCTGTTCATTGTTTCAGGCTCAACATCAACTGTATTATACTCAAAAATGTCGTTATAGCTTGATGAAATATCTTCTTTTTGCGGATTTAAGTTCTTTTCATCCATAAACAAATCCCCTTTTTATCTATTTGCATCATAGGTAGCGTTTGTCATATGTTCTTGTTTTTGTGCGTCAAGCTTTTGAATTGTTTTTTTCATTTGCTCTCTGCATTTAAAAATTCGTCTTATATAACCGAATATAAGAAATGGTGGTACGATTGTAACCACTACAGATATTAATGTTCCTATATATTTTATAAGTCCCGTTACAACGCTTGTACCCATAAACTTATAACGAAGCTCTGCGACTAAACTCAAAGCTAACGCAACACCCAAAACCATTGCTATTGATTTGATTTGCTCGTTTCGTTCTTTTTTATAGTTATCAACAATATCCGAATAGTCTTTGATATATTGTGAGCGAGTATAAAGAACTTCGTTCATAGCACCATTCATATCCTGACCGAAGATTGCTTGTTGATATTCTTTACCTTCAATAACATCTTCAAGCTCGGTCACGGTATTTTGGTCAAATATTGAGTTGTAAGTGCTTGAAATATCTTTCTTTTCACTCATTATATTCACCTATTCTTCTGCGTTGTATGTACCTATTTCAATGCAGAGATTTTTTCTATCTTCAAGGTCTTGTAAACGCTCGTTTTCTTTCTTTTTTATCTGTTTAAAACGAGTTTTTATGCTTACTAATGGAAACGAAAGAACACAAGGCATAACTAACGAAGTAATCATTCTTTCTATTTCACGAAGATTGATATAATCATTATCCATCAAATTGTCATATATTATTGGAACAACAATAATTATTAAGCCAATTACAACTAAAATATTTATGACCGAAAGGATAATACAAAACGGCAAAAGTTTTTTCAATGTCTTTTTCTCTTCATCAAAATGCTCAATAATATCAGCATATTCTTTCAAATACTCCGACCTTGTCATTTGTGGGACTTCTCGATATTCTGCAGAGTTTTCGTATGTTTCTCTCATATTCTTGCAACGCCACTTTGTTTTGCCGCTTCTACAACTGCTTTTGCAACAGTTGTGCCCACTCTTTCGTCAAAGGCTTTTGGGAGAATGTAATCTTCGTTCAATTCTTCGTCAGATACAAGAGAAGCGATAGCCCTTGCCGCCGCAATCTTCATTTCTTCATTAATATCACTTGCTCTGCAATCAAGAGCACCACGGAATATGCCAGGAAATGCCAATACATTGTTAATCTGGTTAGGATAATCACTTCTGCCTGTGCCCACAACCTTTGCCCCAGCATTTTTTGCCTTGTCAGGCATAATTTCAGGCACAGGATTTGCCATTGGGAACACAATAGCATTCTCTGCCATTGATTTAATCATTTCTTCTGTAACAATATTTGGTGCTGAAACACCGATAAAAATATCTGCACCCTTTAATGCGTCTGCAAGTGTTCCTTTTATATGATTTTTATTTGTGATTTCTGCCATTTGTGCTTGTGCAGGGTTCATCCAATCTTCACCAACGCAAAGAACACCCATTTTGTCGCACATTATAATATTCCCTGCACCCATCTGATATATGAGTTTTGCAATAGCAATGCCCGCAGCACCCGCACCGCTGAATACAACTGTGCAGTTTTCAAGCTTTTTGTTCACAAGACGAAGTGCGTTTGTTACTGCTGCACCAACCACAACGGCTGTGCCGTGTTGGTCGTCGTGGAAAACAGGAATATCAAGCTTTTCTTTTAATTTTCGTTCAATTTCAAAACAACGGGGAGCTGCAATATCTTCAAGGTTTATTCCGCCGAAGCTACCACCCAAAAGAGATATACAATTAACTATTTCGTCAACATTTTTACTTCTTACACAAAGCGGAATAGCGTCAACTCCACCGAATTCTTTGAATAGGACGCACTTGCCTTCCATAACGGGCATGCCTGCTTCTGGACCTATATCGCCAAGCCCCAAAACAGCAGTGCCATCAGTTACAACTGCAACTGTATTCCAACGACGAGTGAGTTCATAAGATTTATTGACATCTTTTTGAATTTCAAGACAAGGTTGAGCCACACCCGGGGTATAAGCCAACGACAAAGACTCTTTATCATTCGCCTTTGCCCTTGTTTTTATTTCGATTTTGCCCTGCCACTCATAATGAAGTTTTAAACTCTCTTTTGCGTAATCCATTTGCTTTGCTCCCACTCACTGACGCAAAAAATATTCGTCGTCAGCAATAAAATATGTTCTAATATATCCATCCATTGATACGAATACTATCTCCCCCGTTTGAGAGAGATAGTAAATTTTATCATTATCATCTTCATCTGTTTCATATTTTGATTTTGCATCGGGATTCTGTATCACTGCATTTGCTTTAATCAGATATTCTTCTGCCGAATCACACCCAGTTGCTTCGCCATGTTCAAGAAAATGGTCTATCAGCTTTTCGGGTGTACGAAACATTAAAATCTTTGCCATTAGTGTTCAACCCAATCTCTTGAGCGTTCAACTGCACGAAGCCATCCGCGATATCTCTTTTCGCGTTTTTCAATATCCATCTTTGGCTCGAAAACCTTGTCAACTTCACGGATTTTTGCAATTTCTTCTGTATCTTTCCAGAATCCTGTTGCAAGACCTGCAAGATAAGCCGCACCGATTGCAGTTGTTTCAACCATCTTTGGTCTGTTAACATTTGTTCTAATCATATCTGACTGAATCTGCATCATAATATCACTTACTGATGCACCGCCGTCAACACGAAGCTCTGAAAGTTCAATGTCTGAATCCTGTTTCATTGCTTCAAGCAAATCTGTCATCTGATATGCGATTGCTTCAAGAACACTTCGGCAAATATGAGCAGAATTTGCTCCACGAGTAAGACCTACAATAGTTCCACGAGCATACATATCCCAATATGGTGCACCAAGTCCTGTGAATGCAGGAACAAAATAAACACCATTTGCATTTGGAACACTCTCTGCTAATTCGTCGCAACGACGAGCAGATGGAATAAGCTGTAAATCGTCACGAAGCCACTTGATTACTGAACCTGCATTAAAAGCAGAACCTTCAATAGCATAAGTAACCTTATCGCCGATACCCCATGCAACACCTGTAACAAGATTATTCTTTGACTCAACCCTCTTGTCACCTGTATTCATAAGCAAGAAACAACCTGTACCGTATGTATTCTTTGCCTGACCACTTTCGAAACATCCCTGACCGAAAAGTGCTGCAGGCTGGTCACCGATTGCGCCTGAAATTGGCACGCCTGCCAACTCTTCAATACCCATAACACTCTTTGCAACTGTTCCGTAAACCTTGCTTGATGGTACTGCTTCAGGAAGCATTGCCATAGGAATACCGATTTTTTCGCAAAGATATTCATCCCAACAAAGTTTATCAACATCAAAAATCATTGTTCTTGATGCGTTTGAGTAGTCAGTAATATGCACAGCGCCACCTGTTAAATTCCAGATAAGCCAAGTTTCAACTGTACCGAAAAGAAGTTGACCTTTTTCTGCTAATTCTCTTGCACCCTCAACATTGTCAAGAATCCATTTAATCTTTGTTGCAGAGAAATATGCGTCAACAACAAGACCTGTGTGGTCTTTGATATATTGTGTCAACTCTTCGTCTGCTTTGATTTTCTCACACATATCAGCAGTTCTTCTGCATTGCCAAACAATTGCATTATAAATTGGTTTACCTGTTGATTTATCCCATACAATTGTTGTTTCACGCTGATTTGTGATACCGATTGCTGCAATATCTTCTGCTGTTGCTTTGCTCTCTGCCATTACTTCCATAACAGATTGCAACTGTGAAAAGAGAATTTCCATTGGGTTGTGCTCAA
>CALEJD010000050.1 GCA_937898195.1 uncultured Clostridia bacterium
CAAGTGTTAAGAACTTTGACCCAACAAGACTTGTTGACCATGCAAGTGGTTGGCACGACCAGGGTGCAGGCGACTTTAACAGTATGCACAGATATGTTGTGCCTGTAACACCACGCAGAAATGACGGTAGAATCTTTGTCGTTTCTGAATACGGTGGATATAGCAGAATTGTCAGCGACCACACTTGGGACGAATCAAAGAGCTTTGGCTATATGATGTATAAGACTAAAGAATTGCTTTCAAAGGCATATAAAAACTTGCACGAAAGACAGATTATTCCACTTATTGATAAGGGCTTGAGTGCTACTGTTTATACGCAGGTTAGTGACGTTGAAAACGAAGTTAATGGTATTATGACTTATGACCGTGAGCATATTAAGATTGATGAAGATGTAATCATCGATATTAATAATAAGCTCACAATTATGAAATAATATGAAAACAGCATCAAAACAAAAGTTGCGTTTGCTCTATATTATCGATATTCTTGCAAGCAAATCTGATGAAGAGCATTTGTTATCAGCTAATGACATTATTCATTTTCTCAAAGAAGATTATGGCATCGAATGTGAGAGAAAAACAGTTTATGACTGTATTGATTGTCTTAATGAATATGGTTATGAAATTATTAAATCACAGTCTCCACGCGGATATTTTATGGTGCCATATCACTTTGAGTTGCCAGAGTTAAGATTGCTCATTGACGCAGTTCAATCTGCAAACTTTATCTCTGCCAAGAAAACAAAAGCATTGCTTAAAAAGTTTTCAAAGTTTGCAAGTGGATATCAATATAGCAGAATTGAAAAGCAAGTTTATATTGATAATCGAAACAAATGTGATAATGAAAGCATTTTCTATAATATCGATATTCTTGACTCTGCTATTCTTAAAAGAAAACAGGTTGAAGTTGTTTATCGCAGAAGAAAAGTAGTTGACGGCAAAAAAGCGGTTTATGAAGAAAAGAAAATGACAATTAACCCGTATGCGTTAATCTGGTCAAACGACCATTATTATTTAGTTGGTAATCACAATAAATATGACAACTTGATTCATTTGAGAGTTGACAGATTAAAAAGTGTTGTGGTTACTGACACTGTGGCTCGACGTTTTTCTGATGTTTCTCCATATGCAACTTCATTTGATACAGCGGATTATAGTAATAAACATCTCTCAATGTTTTCAGGTGACATCAAACCGGTTGAATTTATCTGTAATAACTCAATAATTGAGGAGTTTATTGATAGATTTAGCGAAAAATGTCCAATGAAACCTTTTGATGATGAACATTTTATTACAAAGATTGACGTAGCTGTTACAGATGGCTTGGTTTCTTGGGTTATGCAATATGGTGACAAAATTAAAGTCAGGTCACCAAGAGAGTTAAAAAATATGATTATAGACAAAACAAATTCAATTTTAGCCCAATATAATGGGTAAAATGATAAAGTTTTAACAAATATAGTTATAACCCTTGAAAATTATTGAGTTTTATTATAAAATGTCAATGGTTAAAAATATAAATTATTTCTTTTGAAAGGATGTATTTTAAATGAGCAGTGCATTAAACAAAAAGACTGTTGAAGATTTGCAGGTAGCTGGCAAGAAAGTTCTTGTTCGTTGCGACTTCAACGTAAAAATGGAAAATGGCGTAATTACAAGTGACAAGAGAATTGTTGCTTCATTACCAACAATCAAATATCTTATTGCAAACGGTGCAAAAGTTATTCTTTGCTCACACCTTGGTCGTCCAAAGGGTGAAGTAGTTCCAGAATTCTCACTTGCTCCTGTTGCTGCAAGACTTTCTGAACTTCTTGGTCAGGAAGTTAAAATGGCAAAAGACGTTGTAGGCGAAAGTGCACAGGCACTCGCACGTGACCTTAAAGATGGCGAAGTTCTTCTTCTTGAAAATGTTCGTTATGAAAAAGGTGAAACAAAGAACGACCCAGAACTCAGCAAAAAGTTTGCAGACCTTGCAGAACTCTATGTTAATGATGCTTTCGGTTCAGCTCACAGAGCTCACTCTTCAACAACAGGTGTAGCAGACCATCTTCCTGCAGCTTGTGGTTACCTTATCCAGAAAGAAATCGAGTTTATCGGTGGCGCTCTTGAAAATCCAAAGAGACCTCTTGTTGCTATCCTTGGTGGTGCAAAAGTTTCTGATAAAATCGGTGTTATCACAAACCTTATTGACAAGTGCGATACACTTATCATCGGTGGTGGTATGGCATATACATTTATGAAATCACTCGGCTATGAAATCGGCACATCTCTTCTTGAAGCCGATAAAGTTGAACTTGCAGCTGAAATGATGAAGAAAGCTGAAGAAAAGGGTGTTAAATTCCTTATTCCAGTTGACAACAAAGTTGGTAAGGAATATGCTCCTGATACAGAATCAATGGTTGTTGATTCAGATAAGATTCCTGAAGGTTGGATGGGTCTTGACATTGGTCCTAAGACACAGGCTATCTTTGCTGATGCAGTTAAAGACGCTGGCACAGTTATCTGGAATGGTCCTATGGGCGTTTCTGAATGGGCAAACTTTGCATCAGGTACAATCGCAGTAGCAACAGCTATTGCTGAAAGCAATGCAATTTCAATTATTGGTGGTGGCGACTCAGCTGCTGCTATCCAAAAACTCGGTTTTGCTGACAAGATGTCACACATCTCAACAGGTGGCGGTGCATCTCTTGAATACCTTGAAGGTAAAGAACTTCCTGGTATTGCAGCTCTCAACGAGAAATAATTTGAATATTTTTATGGGAGAACTGCCAAGTTCTCCCACAATTTATGATAAGGAGTAAATAAATTATGAAAAAAGAACTTCGTAGAGCAGTTATCGCAGGTAACTGGAAAATGAATAATACACCATCTCAGGCAAAGGCTCTTATTGAAGAGATGAAGCCACTCGTAGCAGATGCTGATTGCGATGTAGTACTTTGCGTACCATTTATTGACATTCCTGCAGCAGTTGAAGCAGCAAAAGGCTCAAACATCAAAATTGGCGCTGAAAATGTACACTTTAAAGCATCAGGTGCTTACACGGGCGAAATTTCAGCAGATATGCTCAAAGAAGCAGGTGTTGAATATGTTGTAATCGGTCACAGTGAAAGAAGACAGTACTTCGGTGAAACAGACCAGACTGTTAACCTTCGTTCACTCGCAGCTCTTAATGCGGGTCTTAAAGCAATCATCTGTGTTGGTGAAACTCTTGAACAGAGAGAACTTGGTTACACAGAAACACTTCTTAAGTTCCAGACAAAGATGGCTCTTACAAACGTAACAAAAGAACAACTTAAAGATGTAATTATTGCTTATGAACCAGTTTGGGCTATTGGTACAGGCGTTACTGCTACTGCTGACCAGGCAGACGAAGGCAATGGCTACGTTCGTGCAGCTATCGCTGAAGCTTATGGCGCTGATGTTGCGGAAACAGTTACAGTTCAGTATGGTGGTTCAATGAACGCTGCAAATGCTGATGAACTTGTTGCAAAAATCAATGTTGACGGTGGTCTTATTGGTGGCGCTTCACTTAAAGCAGTTGACTTCTCAAAAATCGTTGCTGCTGCTTCAAAATAATTAAATAGGTGAATAGAATGAAGAAACCTTTAGTTTTATGTATTATGGATGGTTTTGGTAAAAATCCATCTGATTATGGTAACGCTATTGTTACTGCAAAAACTCCAAATCTTGATAAGCTTATGGCTGAATTCCCAATGACATATATTGGCGCATCTGGTATGGATGTTGGTCTTCCAGATGGTCAGATGGGTAACTCTGAAGTTGGTCATACAAATATTGGCGCTGGTCGTGTTGTTTATCAGGAACTTACAAGAATTACAAAATCAATTAAAGACGGCGATTTCTTCAACAATGAAGCAATGGTAAAGGCTGTTCAAAATGCTATTGATAATGGCACATCACTCCACCTTATGGGTCTTATGAGTGATGGCGGTGTTCACTCACATAACAGTCATATCTGGGCTATTGTTGAACTTGCAAAGAAAATGGGTCTTGAAAAAGTTTATCTCCATTGCATTATGGATGGACGCGATGTAGCTCCAACAAGCGGTAAAGATTTTCTTGCAGATGCTCAGGCTAAACTCAACGAAATTGGTGTAGGTAAGATTGCAACTGTTGTTGGTCGTTTCTACGCTATGGATAGAGACAACCGTTGGGAACGTGTGGTTCTTGCATATAATACTTTTGTTAAGGGCGAGGGTATCTTCGCTGCTGACCCTGTGAAAGCAGTTGAAGAAAGCTACTTGAAAGTTGATGCGGACGGAAAGAATATTACTGATGAATTCATTGAGCCAACAGTATGTCTTGAAAATGAAGGCAGAATTTCAAAGAACGACAGTGTTGTATTCTTTAACTTCCGTCCTGACCGTGCTCGTGAAATCACAAGAACATTCGTTGACCCTGATTTCAACGGCTTCGCAAGAGAATTCTTCCCAGTTTATTATGTTTGTATGACTCAATATGATGCAACAATGCCAAATGTAGATGTTGCATTTAAACCACAGTCTCTTACAAATACTCTTGGTGAATATCTTGCAGATAAAGGTCTTTCTCAATTGAGAATTGCTGAAACAGAAAAATATGCTCATGTAACATTCTTCTTTAACGGCGGTGTTGAAGCACAGTATGATGGCGAAGACAGAATTCTTGTTAATTCACCAAAAGTTACAACATATGACCTTAAACCAGAGATGAGCGCTTATGAAGTTTCTGAAAAGGTTAACGAAGCAGTTAGAAGCGGTAAATATGATGTAATCATTTTAAACTTTGCAAACTGTGATATGGTTGGTCATACTGGTGTATTCCAAGCTGCAGTTGACGCTGTTGAAGCTGTTGATACTTGTGTTGGAACTCTTTATGAAGCTGTTCATGAAATGGGTGGTGCATTGCTTATCACAGCTGACCATGGTAATGCAGACAAAATGTATGAAGAAGATGGTTCTCCATTTACAGCTCATACAACTTTCCCTGTACCATTCATCGTTGCAGATTATCCTTGTGAGCTTCGTGAAGGCGGCAAACTCTGTGATATTGCTCCAACAATGCTTAAAATTTTAGGTTTAGAGCAACCAGCAGAAATGGATGGCGAATCTTTAATAAAATAATAGTCGGACAAAAAATCCCGCTAAAATAAAACTAGTTAAATCGGCACACAGTGAACATAAAGCTGTGTGTCGAATTTTTTTTACACCAACAGCACCAAAATATACAGCTATTGCATAAAAGGTCGTCTCTGTTGACCCCATCATTACAGATACAACTCTTCCTATGTATGAATCAGGTCCGTATTTGCTTATAATTGACTCATAAACACTTAGTGACCCACCACCTGAAATCGGTGACAGAATACACAACGGAAGTGTTTCTGCGGGAATTTTGAGCAAGTTTGAAATGGGTGTGAGTAGTTTTGTGATTAAATCTATCCCTTGTGAAGATTTTAATACCTGTACCGCTAAAAAAAGCGCAGTGAGTGATGGAAGAATTGAAAGAAAAACATTAAAACCTTTTCTGGCACCGTCAACAAATGTTCCAAAAACATCAATCTTTTTATAAAATCCAAATCCAATAATTATCAATAAAAAGATAGGCAAAATATAATTTGAAATATCAGTCATATTTAAAGAACCTTTCAAGGATTTTTGTCATTGTTATACCAACAGTTAAAGCACAAATAGAAGTAATAATGGACGGGAAAATTATTTCAAAAGGGTTTATTGAATTATGATTTGAACGGATAGCAGCAACAGTTGTTGGTATTAGTCTTAACGCAGCCGAATTCATAACAACAAACAACACCATATTATTACTTGCAATTTCTTTATTTTTATTATCTTTTGATAACTTCTTCATTGCTTCAATTCCAATAGGCGTTGCTGCGTTAGAAAGTCCTAATAAGTTTGACGTAATATTAAGACTTATTGGCATAATTGCATCGCTATTTTTATCAAGTCCTTTAAAAAGTTTGCAAAGAATTGGTGACATAATTTTTGAAAGTATTTGTGATAATCCTGATTTTTCTGCAATGTTCATAATACCATTCCAAAGGCAAAATGTACCCAACAGTGAGAAACATAGTTCAACAGCGGTATTACCACTTGTAAGAATGCTGTTTGAAACTTCATTTATTGTTCCATTGAATAGAGAAATAATTATCGAAAAAAATATTATTACTATCCAAATGTAATTCATCATAAAAATCACCTCTACAAGATTTTTATGCAATAATTTTTATGATAATGTTGATAAAGTTTTTTGATATTGACAATTCAAGGGTGATTAATTTTAATTACACTCTTTGCAAGAGATTTTTAGATTATTATATGTATTCATCAACAATTCCTACTTAAAATAAATTTATTATATTCTTTTTTATTGTAAGTGAATTAAACTAATCGGTTTATTTAGTTGTTAAGTGGTTTAATATCTTGTTTCTTGATTTTTGTAGTAGTTTGTGCTATAATAATAAAAAACATTTGGAGGTTATTATGCCTAATCCTGTTGTTAGTATTGTAATGCCCGTTTATGGAGTAGAGAAATATTTGTCAGCAAGTATAAATAGCGTTTTAAATCAAACTTACAAGAACTTTGAACTTATATTGGTGGATGATAAATCACCTGACAAATCTTCTGAAATATGCGACGACTTTGCACAGAAGGATGATAGAATAAAGGTTATTCATAAACCTAACAATGAAGGTTTAGGTTTTGCTCGAAATACAGGACTTGATATTGCAAGCGGCGACTATGTTTATTTTATGGATTCGGATGATTATATTGAACCACAGTTGCTTGAAAAGGCAATAAAAACCTTTGATGAAAATACTGAATTTGTTGTTTTCGGTATCAACCGTGTGCACGAAAAAAAAGATGGTAGCATAGATAGAATAGAACATTTAATTCCCGAAATGGCTGAAAGCAAAACTACGAAAGAAACAGCGTATATTTTTGCTATGCTGAACACAAAAAAAGTTTTTCCTTTTGCGTGGAATAAACTTTATAAAAAACAATTTCTCGATAAGTGTGGCACAAGGTTTGAAAAAACAAAACTTATAGAGGATTTCTTATTTAATATAGAGTTGTTTTCAAAAGCAACTTTTATTAAAGTTATTCCAGACGAGTTATATAATTATAGAAAGCCACAACATGAAACTCTCGTTAGTGCCTATGCACCTGAATTTTTTGAGCTTTGTAAAAGAAAATATGCTCTCGAAAAAGAGTATTTGGGAATAGTAAATGCACTAACAGAGGAAAATTTACAATTGATATATTTTTCTTACATAAAACATTTAATATCAGTCTTTTTGAAAAATAGTTCAAAAAAAGCTGGATTATCTAAAAAAGAGCAAAAAGAAAAAATGAAATCTGTCTTGAGTGATGCTTTAACAGAAGATGTTCTTACAAATTATGCACCAAAGGGTATTGTCATGAAAATAGTAACATGCTTGTTTAGGTCTAAAAATACTATTTTATGCTCATTGTTTATTACTTTAGTATGTCATTTATTTAAATAGTGATTGTAGTAGGAGAGAGAATATGGTAAAACGCATTAACTTAAATTCGATGAATATGGTGTATATTTGCTTTATGATAGTTTATATGGCAATCAGAGAAGTGCTGCCTTTAAATTTTATTGTTAGCAACGCTTTACTTTCGGCAACAATATTTGCTGTCGGTGCAATACTTATTGGTATGGACTTGCTTACTTCTCGAAATTGTTTAAAAGGTAAAACACAAGATTTGTTAATACTTTTTCTTTTAATTTGCGGTATTTCGAGCATCATTAATATAAAATTTGGTTTTGTAAGTAATGTAAAGATGATTGGTACCCTTATAATTGAATATTTTATTTTCTTTAGTTTTGCTAAATGTAATACTAAGGAAGAATTAAATAAAAAACTTAATTTGATTACGGCAACCCTAACAATTGTTTGGTCGATTATAGTTTTGTTCTCGGTTTTTATGTATTTCTTTAATATTGATATTATCATTGCCGGACGCGGAACATGGGGACAAGCAAACCAAGGATTCAGTAATGAGTATTTAAGGCTTTGGGGCATACTTCAGGACCCTAACTATGCGGGTGCAACATCGATTGTTTCACTTTTTGCCTCTGTGCGTTTCTTTTGGATGATTAAAAAAGTTGGCATACGCATTTTAAATGCTTTAAATGTTTTATTACAGGTTATGTACATAATTTTATGTGGTTCAAGAGCTGCCTTTTTACTTTTAATGCTGGTAATTTTGTTTTTTGTTGTATATAGATTTTTGTTTAGTATAGACAAAAAGTCATTTAAACAAGTTGCAAGAGGTATTTTAGTGTCAATAATAACTACTACTATTTGTATTACATCAATTTTTAGCATTAAAGCGGCAATTCCGTATGTTAAGGCTTATTGTTTCCCGCAAAATACCCAAATTTCTAAATTTGTAGCTTCGGCGTATGTTAAGTTATATGACGCATCAGGTTATAAATTTATGCTTTTATCTCCTAAGTATGACGGGCTGACTGGAAATATATCAAGTGACGATTTCTTTGATATGCAGGATTTTTATGATGAAAATTCTGATAATCCTATTATTGAAAATATAGACAGAACTGATATAAAGGAAGACGATATTTCTAATGGCAGATTTAAGCGTTGGAAACAAACATTGGAAATATTTTTAAATGCTCCAATATTCGGTACATCCCCTAGAAATCTTTCAGAATTTGCTAAAGAGCATAATCCTGAAACAATAATAGCAATTTATGATATAGCACCTCATAATGGTTATATTGATGTTCTTGCAGGAACTGGTATCATAGGCTTTGTTGTTATCGCTTTAGCGTGTATATTTGTGTTAACTTCAATATTAAAAGATTACTTAAAAAACGGTTTTTCACAAAATAGAGCATTTTTATTGCTTGCAATATTAGTTCTAATGGGAATTGCTTTTTTTGTATCGGATATATTCTTAGTTTTCTCCATTAATTCGTTGCTATTTTGGTGTCTTTTAGGAATAGCTTATAATTATGGCAAAGATGATGTTTCAGATGGCTGTTGTTATACACTTTTTTCAAAGACAATCGGCAAACTAATTGATAAAAAACTGTCAAAGAAGGGATAAGAATGAGAAAAATACTCGTTGTTGGACTTAAAGAACCACTGGGTGGCGTAGAAAACGCTGTGCTTGCCTACACGGACAATTTTGATACTTCAAATTTAATTGTAGATTTTGCATTCGTTTGTGGCAGAGTCTCATTTGAGGAACGAATTAGGAATGGCAAAGCGATATATCTACCAAACAGAGTAAAACATCCTCTTTTATATCGAAAAAAGTTAAAACAGATTTTTATTGAAACAAAGTATGATGCGTTGTGGTGCAATTATTCTGGACTTACTAATATAGATTTTTTGAAAGAAGCTAAGAAAAAACAAGTTCCTATCAGAATTATTCATTCACATACATCTAAACATTCGTGGGGCAATCAATTAATGAAATATTTGGTTCCTTTTTTTCACAATAAAAACCAAAAAATAGTTGATAGATATGTTACAGATTATTGGACATGCTCAAAAAAATCAGCTGATTTTATGTTTGGAAAAAAACTCTCACAGAAAGCAGTTATAATTCATAATACTGTTGATACTGATATGTTTTCAAAAGATGAAAATATTAAGGCAGATGTTTTGAATGAGTTTGGCATATCAAAAGATGCCACGGTTATAGGACATGTTGGAAGAATGTGTGTAGAAAAAAATCAATGCTTTTTGTTGGACGTTTTTAAAGAAGTATTAAAAATAAACCAAAAAGCAGTATTGTTGTTTGTGGGTGATGGTGAATTAAAAGATACGATTATTTCCTATGCGAAAGAAATAGGAATTGAAAATAGTGTGATTTTTACATTGTCACGAAAAGATATCCCGAGATTACTTGGTGCTATGGATGTGTTTTTATTGCCCTCCATAACAGAGGGCTTTCCTGTGACGGTGATTGAGGCACAGGCAGCCAATGTTCCATGTGTCGTTAGTAGTGAGGCGGTGGTGAAGGAAACGGATTTGACGGATACTACAAGATTTGTTTCTTTAGAAGAAAATGTTGAGGTATGGGCAAAAACTGTTCTTGAAGCCTCAAATGAAAGTTTGACTAATGGTGCAGAAAAACTTAAAGCAGCAGGTTTTGATAGTAAGATAGAATCAGAGAAAATACAAAAATTTTTTAAAGGGGTATAACGGGCAAATGAAACTTGGTATTTTAACATTTCCTACAGCGATTAACTATGGCACAGCTTTACAGGCTGCGGCCCTGAGAAAGGTTTTGTTGACAAATGATAACGAAGTTAGTTTTCTTGACCATCGTTGTTATCTTATAGACAGTACTAACAGTGTTTTTGATTTTAGAAATGTATTCGATTTGAAATATACCCTTGCTCATATTATAAATTTATCGGTGGCTATAAAGCGTAGCAAGAATTTTAAAAATTTTAGAGATGAATATATACCGCTTGCAGTTGATGATTATTCAAAATTCGATGTGATTGTTGCAGGTAGTGACCAAATATGGAATTATAATCTCACCGACAATGATTTCTATTATTTTTTAGATTATCCTAAAAAAGATAAAACCAAGGTATCTTATGCTGGTAGTTTTGGATTGTCATCTATTGAAAACAAACATAAACAACGAATAGCAAGTTTGTTGAATGATTTTGATTATCTATCAGTTCGCGAGAAACAGGCCGCAAAAATAATTAAAGAAATCACTCAAAAGGATGTTCCTGTGGTTTGTGACCCTACATTATTGCTTGAAAAGAGCGAGTGGGAAAAAATTGCTACTAAAAAAGCTCAAGGTTCAGGTTATATATTTGTTTATACTGTTTTTAATAGTGATAAAATATGGGAGTACGCAAAAGATTTATCAGAGAAAACAGGTCTACCAATAAAGACTATAAGTTATTCTAAATTTCATAAAAGAGAAGCAATTTATGATTATACTGCTGGTCCTGATGATTGGGTAAATTATATGCTTGATGCTGATTATGTAGTTACCAATTCATTCCATGGAGTTGCTTTTTCAATTAACTTCAATAAAAATTTCTTTTTTGATATGCCACCTGAAAAAGCAGGTGTGGGTTCGAGAATATCTGATATAACTGAAAGGTATTTGCTTTCTGAAAGAAATATTTCTTCAGAAAATTTTATAGCAACAACTGAAGCACCTGATTTTGCAGTTGCAAATAAATTACTTGAAGAAGACAGAAAATTTTCATTTGAATTTATTGATAGTTTTCTTTAAAACTAATTCTTGGAGGAATGAATTTGGATTCCAGAAATGAAAAACTTGTAAAAAATGTAATACTTTTTGCAATTGGTAATATAGGTTCTAAACTTTTGCAAGTGATTTTAGTACCACTTTATACCCGTGTTATGTCTAGCGCTGAATATGGTACAGTTGACATTATGCAGGCGATGGTTTCTCTTTTAATTCCTATATTCTCATTTACAATATATGAAGCTGTTTTCCGTTACGCAATGGACCAGGATTATGACAAAAAAGCGGTATTTTCAACCGGTATAATTATGTCTTTGTTGGGCACAATTATTCTATGCCTTGGTGGTGTGATTACAACTTGCTTCATTGACGAAACATTTGTATGGTTAGTTGTGGCTAATTCAGCTGTTGGTTTCTTTAGAAGCTTGCTTTCACAATATGCCCGTGCTGTAGACAAAACAATTCTGTTTACGGTTGATAGTGTTTTACTAACTACTTTTGTTTTAATATTGAACTTGATATTTATCGTAAAATTGGGTTGGGGAATAAATGGATATATGTTAGGCTATATTTTAGCTAATTTATTATCCTGTATCTTTCTATATGTATTTCTTGGTGATTTCAGAAAATTCTCTTTTAAATCAGTAACAAAACCACTTGTTATTGAAATGATGAAATTTTCGTTACCACTCATACCAAATGCAATTTGTTGGTGGGTATCTAGCTTCATTGATAGAATAATCATTACAAGTGCAATAGGCGAGGCAGCCAACGGAATATATGCTGCCGGTCATAAAATTCCAAGTTTGTTGACGGTTATTGTTACTATTTTCTTCCAGGCGTGGCAGATGTCAGCTAATCAAGAGTTTAAGAAAAATGATATTTCAGATTTTTATACTCAGATACATAATCAGATTTTTTCTGTTATCACACTTGTTTCTTCATTTTTAATTTTATTTTGCAAACCAATTACATCAGTGTTTTTAGGTAAGGAATATTTTAGTGCTTGGCAAGTAATGCCATTCTTGTTAGTAGCAATCAGTTTCTTTTCTTTCGCTCAATTTTTAGGATCAATATATTCGGCTAATAAAAAAACTACTATGGCTTTAGTCACTAATTTGGTTGGTGTGTTTGTTAGTCTCACAGCAAATATTTTACTTGTTGTTGTATTTAAAATAGGTATTGTTGGTTCTGCAATTGCAACTGTTTGTAGTTATTTTGTACTTTGGGTCATAAGAATCAAGAGCACAGGAAAAATCGTGCCTATAAAATATCAAAAAACAAAAATTATTATCGCGGTATTGGTACTTTTAGTTCAAGCTGTAATAGCGACTTTATCAGTAAACAATTTAGTATCAACCATATTTAGTTCCGTAGCCTTTATAGCTCTTCTTTTAATTTTTATGAAAGATATTATAGGTCTTGTAAAGTTTGGGCTTGTATTTATTAATAAAATTCTAAAAAGAGGTGCTTAAATGGAAAAAGTTTTCAGTGGTGCAGAGAATTGTTGTGGTTGTGCGTTATGTGAGGATGTTTGTCCTAAAAATGCAATTTCAATGATTCAAAAAGATGGGTTTTATTACCCGACTATAGAGCAAAATCTTTGTGTTGACTGTGGTGTTTGTGCGAAAAATTGTCCTGTTAATTCTGTGCCACATACTCAAAGCGACTGTATTGAAACATTTGCTGTAAAGCATAAGAATGACGGGGTGGTGCTTAATAGTTCGTCGGGAGGCATTTTTACTGCACTTTCTAATAAGATACTGTCAGATGGCGGATATGTAATAGGTGCTGATTTTGATGGTGATATGAATGTTATTCATAATGTGGCTTCAACAGCTCAACAACGAGACCGTATGCGCGGCTCTAAATATATTCAAAGCGACACATCAGGTATATATGATAAAATTAAATTGCTTTTAAAAGATGGAAAACCTATACTTTTTACAGGCACTCCATGTCAGGCGGCAGCTGTTAGAAAGAGTTTTCTAAATGAAAAAAATCTATATATTGTAGATATTATATGTCATGGTGTGCCAAACTTGGATGTTTGGAAGAAGTATGTTGAATTTATTGAAAACAAATATCATAGAAAATTATCGTTTTATTCTTTCCGTGACAAGTCTGTTAGTGGTTGGCGTGGTTATAGTGCAAAGTTGACTTTTGATGATGGAACGGTAGTTTCTCATAACAATATAACAGGTAGTTTTATAGAGTTATTTAGATATGATGTTTGTTTGCGCCCTTCATGTACTAACTGTAAATTCACTTCACTAAATCGCCAAGGGGATATTACAATTGGTGATTTCTGGGGAATCGAAAATGTACTTCCTGAAATTAGTGACAACAAGGGCATTTCGGCTGTAATGATTAATACCGCAAAAGGAAAACATCTATTTGATTCTGCGATAGAAGAAATAGATAAATATTCATGCACACCTCAGGATATTGCAAAAGGACAACCCAATCTCTTTAGACCTTCATCTTATTCCAATAAAGCAGAAGCTTTTCAAAAGGATATTAAGGAAATGTCTTTTGAAGATGTGTTAAAAAAATATACTAGGGTTGGTTTTAAAAGACGAATTATAGATTTTATTAAAAAAATTATTCATTAATAAGAATATAAAAAATAGTCTCTTCAATTTGAAGAGACTATTTTTTTAGTATAAGTATTTATTTTGTTTGTTCTTCTGAATGGGAGATTTCTCCTAATGAGTACCAGAAAAGTGCTCCACCAAATGTTAATATGAAAAATACTTCTGTTTGGAGAACGGACATGCATAAAAATGTGATGGCAATTAGTGCCATAAACATAAATTTACTATCAAACTTTTGATTAAATAATTTCTTTATGGAAATCAACATGGTAGATAGTAAAATTAGTAGAATGGGTATGAAACCTAAAATACCAGTGCCAACAAGAACTTCAAGATAACCATTATGGACAACATAATCATATTTTGCAATATATGTTTCAGGACAATGTATTTTTGCGTAATTAGAAACATATCTTGGAGACGTTCCCCAAACAGGTGTTTTTGTAAAGATTTTAAGACCATCCATCCATCTTTTGATACGACCGTTTGTAATGTTGTTATCCTTGTTTACATCAGGGCGTTGCAACTCTTCATATTCGAGCAAATCATTCGGTGAATTAATTTCTGCATCCAATGATGAATTTGAATGATATTTATCCCTTATACTCTCTACAAACTCATCATCCCAAATACCACCAATAATGTTTAGGCTTGTGTCCTGATAAACCTTATCGTATCCCTTATGAATAGAAACAAGAGTGTTAAATGAGGTATTATTATAAACGAATTGTTTGGCGTAGGGTAGAGTAAATTGTAATATTGAAAAAACACTATAAAATACTATAACTGAAGCAAATGTTGCTAATATAGATAATACTAGCTTTTTAGTCATTTTATAAGATAAAAATTTAAATACAAGATAGAACGTGCACCATGCACAAGTGACCAATGATATCAGTAAAGCTGTTCGGGACTGTGATAGGGTAATAAAAACTAAGAAAGATAATGCGGATATAGCGGTAAATATTCTAATTATTACTCTTTTTTTAGTGACGAATAAATATATCGATGAAGCCAAGCCTATTAAAGAATAAACTGCGCCACGATTTGCTTCATTGAAAATACCCCAAAGACGAACATAATCTGAACTAAAACCTTGGTTTGAGGTGATGTTTGCAGCATTGAAGTTATAGTATGTATAATCGACATTGTAGAAATACATTGGTATAGAAAATGCAACAAAAATTCCAAGTGATACCACGATAACGGTTGTAATGGCGGTCATATAATGCGAACTATTTTTATGAGGTGTAATTGCGCAGAAAAAAGCCACAAAGAAATATATCATCATCCAACCGATAGCCTTTAGATTGTCTATTATTCCTAATTTAATATTAATTAGTGATGACAGTATACACACTGCAATAAATGATATCATAATTAAACTATGTCGTTTGAAGAAAAGTTTATAATCAATAATAAATGCAGTTAAGATAAGTAATATACCTACGCCGAAGAAAAAGTAAGAGATTAGTTCACTATTAACTATGTCATATATAGGTACAATTTCTCTACATAAAGTGTATATCAATAGGAGACAAAAATATATGAAGCGTATATTATAGAATGTATCTTTAAATTTTTCTGATATCGGGTACTTTGTAAGTAATGACAAAATTAACACATCCCCTGAATTAAAATATTATATGAATAGCTGTAATAAGTCATTTGAACTGCTTGACTACTTGTGTGAAAAATATGAGCTCCAATATTGGAACATTTTTCAAATTTGTTTCGTGATCAAAACAAAACCTATAAGTTGCTTCCTACAATGAGAAAATCATACAGCACAATATTTGTTTTTTTGTAAAAAATTATACTATTATTATACAATATAGGGTATTAAAAGTCAAACAAAAAAACGGGTAAACAATCTTAAATTGAGTGTTAGTTTTTTTACAATAGTGTGGAAAAATTTATCTACTATTGCTTACGGGGTTAAGTTATGTCTTTTCTGTCGACAGTAGACAAAATTTCGAAGAACATTTAATTAGGACTTAACTATACAGCATTGTAACCGTAACATGTTTATTGTAAATCAAAAAGTCGTTAAAAAGTATCTGCTCTTTTATTTACTTATTCTTAATTTTATGATAAAATATAAAACAATAGTTAACATGTGTTATTTATTTTTATATAAGCTTATTGTGTTGAAAAAGACAAACTTTGTGACCTAAAATCGTGAATTCACTATTGGTATAATTTTTTGATGTAATTTTGACTTTTCATTGAATGTATTTAAGTATTAAGCGCGCCTATAATAGCGATAATGAAGGGAGCGAGAACAAGTGGAAAATTTTATTTTACATTCAAACTACAAACCGACAGGTGACCAGCCACAAGCTATAGAAAAGCTTGTTGATGGTGTCAATAAAGGATATAAAGAACAAACTTTACTGGGTGTTACAGGCTCCGGTAAGACATTCACTATGGCTAATATTATTGCAAAGCTTAACCGACCCACACTTGTTTTAGCACATAACAAAACTCTCGCAGGTCAACTTTGTTCAGAATTTAAAGAGTTTTTTCCTGAAAATGCGGTTGAATATTTTGTTTCCTACTATGATTATTATCAGCCCGAAGCATATATAGCTAATACAGATACTTACATTGAAAAAGACTCGGCAATAAATGACGAGATTGATAAATTAAGACACTCCGCAACTTCTGCATTATCTGAAAGACGAGATGTAATCATTGTTGCTAGTGTGTCTTGCATTTATTCGCTTGGTGACCCTATTGATTATCAAAGTATGGTTATTTCATTGCGTACTGGAATGGAAAAAAGTCGTGATGATTTGATTCAAAAACTTGTTGAAATTCAATATGAGCGTAATGATATCAACTTTATCCGTAATAAATTCAGAGTTAGGGGAGATATTGTTGAAATCTTCCCTGTATATTCAAATGATACTGCAATCCGTGTTGAATTTTTTGGTGACGAAATCGATAGAATTAGTGAAATTAATGCTTTGACAGGTGCTGTTAAAAATGTTGTTTCTCACGTGGCAATTTATCCTGCATCACACTATGTTGTTTCTCCCGAAAAGATGGAAGAAGCATTGAAACAAATAAACGACGAAATGGAAAAGCAAGTTGCCGAGTTTGAGAAGCAAGGGAAATTAATTGAAGCACAAAGAATTCGTCAACGCACAGAATATGATATGGAAATGCTTCGCGAAACAGGATTTTGCAAGGGTATTGAAAACTATTCTGCAATAATGTCAGGCAGAAAATCTGGTGAACCACCATTTACATTATTAGATTATTTTCCTGACGATTATGTTTTGTTTGTTGACGAGTCTCACGTAACTTTACCACAGGTTAGAGGTATGTATGGCGGTGACCGTTCACGAAAAGAGAGTCTTATTAATTTTGGATTCCGTTTGCCGTCTGCTTATGACAATAGACCTTTAACATTTGATGAATTTTATGATAAAACACATCAAAAAATATTTGTTAGTGCAACACCTGGACCATTTGAAGTGGAAAAGAGTGTTCAAACGGCTGAACAGGTTATTCGTCCAACAGGTCTTTTGGACCCTGAAATTTCTGTTCGTGGTACTGAAGGACAAATTGACGACTTAATATCAGAAATTAATATTCGCATTGATAAAAAAGAGCGTGTACTTGTTACAACACTGACTAAAAAAATGGCAGAAAATCTTACAGATTATCTGTCAGGGCACGGAATTAAAGTTCGCTATATGCATTATGATATTGACACCATTGAGCGTATGGAGTTAATCCGTGATTTGCGATTAGGCGAATTTGATGTGCTTGTGGGTATCAATCTTCTTCGTGAAGGTCTTGATATTCCCGAAGTATCTTTAATTGCAATTCTTGATGCTGACAAAGAAGGTTTTTTACGTTCTGAAACTTCACTTGTGCAGATTATCGGTCGTGCTGCTCGTAACGCTAATGGACAAGTTATTATGTATGCCGATACTGTTACTAAATCGATGGAAAGAGCTATTGAAGAAACATATCGTCGTCGTGAAAAGCAAATTGCTTATAACGAAGAGCATGGTATTGTTCCACAGACAATTACAAAAGATGTCCGTGAAATTCTTGAAATTTCTAGTCGCGATAAGTCGGGTAAAAAGCGTATGAGCCGTGACGAAAAGCAGAAGCTTATTATTAGACTTACCGAAGAAATGAAAGCAGCTGCAAAGATTCTTGAATTTGAACATGCCGCATACTTACGTGATAAAATTGAAAAACTTAAATCGGAGAAATAAATGACACACGATAAAATAATTATTAAAGGTGCAAAAGAAAATAATCTTAAAAACATTGATATTGAAATTCCAAGAGATAAACTTGTTGTTCTAACAGGTCTCTCAGGCTCTGGTAAATCATCTTTGGCATTTGATACAATCTATGCAGAAGGGCAGAGACGATATATAGAGTCTTTGTCATCTTATGCACGAATGTTTTTGGGACAGATGGAAAAACCAAATGTAGAGTCTATTGAAGGGCTTTCTCCAGCTATTTCCATTGACCAAAAGACAACATCAAAAAATCCCCGTTCAACAGTAGGTACTGTAACGGAGATTTATGACTATTTGCGACTTTTATATGCTCGAATTGGTATTCCACATTGTCCTGTGTGTGGCAGAGAAATCAAACAACAGACTGTTGACCAGATTGTTGATAGCATTATGAGCTTACCTGAGGGTACAAAGTTTCAAATTCTTTCACCAGTTGTCCGTGGCAAAAAAGGTGAACATGCTAAAGAACTTGCCAATGCATTAAAAGCAGGTTTTGTTAGAGCAAGAATTGACGGAGAAGTTACAGAAATTGTTGAAGATATGAAACTTCCAAAAACATATAAACACACTATCGAAATTATAGTTGACAGACTTGTTGTTAAAGATGGAATTCGAACAAGACTTGCAGACTCAATCGAAACTACAACTGAGCATTCTGGTGGTAATGTAATAATTGATGTTATTGGTGATAAAGAGTATCTCTATTCACTTAATTATGCTTGTCCTGAACACGGAATTAGCGTTGATGAATTGTCACCAAGAATGTTCTCTTTCAATAATCCTTATGGTGCATGTCAGACCTGTACAGGTTTAGGCACATTTATGAAGGTTAGTCCTGACCTTGTAATTCCTAATAAAAACCTTTCTATCAGTGAGGGTGCAATCTGTGCAAGTGGTTGGGGAAAAGCTGAAAAAGGCTCAATTTCGGCTATGTATTACAATGCTATTGGTAATGAATATGGCTTTACATTAAAAACACCCATAAAAGACATTCCAGAAGATGGTTTAAACGCAATTCTTTATGGAACAAGCCATAAGATGAAAATGACTCGTTCAACTCTTTATGGTTCTGGTACTTATATGTCAGAGTTTGAGGGTATAATCAATAATCTTGAAAGAAGATATAAAGAAACAACAAGCGATTGGGCAAAGTGGGAAATTGAGCAGGTTATGACTGCTTGCAGATGCCCTGATTGTAATGGAACAAGACTTAAACCTGAAATTTTATCAGTTACAGTTGGTGGCAAAAATATAAGCGAATTCTGTGATATGTCAATTACAGATGCTATTTACTTTATAAATAATTTAGAATTGAGTGAAAAAGATAAATTCATTTCTGAGTCAATCATAAAAGAAATCAATAGTCGACTTAACTTCTTAAAAAGTGTCGGACTTGAATATCTCACACTTTCGCGTTCTTCTGGAACCCTTTCAGGTGGTGAAAGTCAGCGTATAAGACTTGCAACACAAATTGGCTCATCGCTAATGGGCGTTGTTTATATTCTTGATGAACCAAGTATTGGCTTACATCAACGCGATAACGACAAACTTCTTGCGACACTTGAAAGATTGCGTGATTTAGGCAACACTCTTATTGTGGTTGAACACGACGAAGACACAATGCGTTCTGCAGATTATATTGTTGATATTGGTCCTGGTGCAGGTGTGCATGGTGGCGAAGTCGTTTGTGCTGGTACAGTTGATGATATTATTAATTGTAAAGAATCTATTACAGGTAAATATCTTTCTGGTGAGAGAAAAATACCAGTACCGGAAAAACGCAGAAATGGTAATGGCAATGTGCTGACAATTAAAGGTGCCAACGAAAACAACCTTAAAAGAATTGATGTAAGTTTTCCTCTTGGTTGCTTCAATTGTGTAACAGGTGTATCGGGTTCAGGTAAGTCTTCACTTATAAACGAAATACTTTATAAACACCTTGCAAATGAGTTAAATAATGCTAAAAAGCCGACAGGTGATTTTGAGTCAATGTCTGGAATTGAATACTTGGATAAAGTAATTGATATTGACCAGTCACCGATAGGTAGAACTCCAAGGTCTAACCCTGCAACATATACAGGTGTTTTCACAGATATTCGCGAATTATTTGCTTCAACCCAAGAATCAAAAATTCGTGGTTACAACTCTGGCCGTTTTTCTTTTAATGTTAAAGGTGGTCGTTGTGAAGCTTGTGAAGGCGACGGAATTGTTAAGATTGAGATGCACTTCTTAGCGGACGTTTACGTGCCTTGTGAAGTGTGTAATGGTGCGAGATATAATCGCGAAACACTCGAAGTGAAATATAAAGGTAAGAGTATTTTTGATGTGCTGGAAATGACAGTTGAAGAAGCACTTGGCTTCTTTGAAAATATTCCAAAAATCAAACGTAAATTGCAGACTTTATATGATGTTGGACTGGGATATGTGAAACTTGGTCAATCTGCTACAACACTCTCTGGTGGTGAGGCGCAACGAGTAAAACTTGCAACTGAACTATCAAAGCGTTCTACTGGCAAAACTATATATATTCTTGACGAACCAACAACAGGTTTACACACGGCTGATGTGCATAAACTTATTGAAGTTCTTCAAAGAATTGTGGATTCGGGTAACACAGTTGTTGTTATTGAGCATAACCTTGATGTCATTAAAACAGCAGACTATATTGTTGATTTAGGCCCAGAGGGTGGCGACAAAGGTGGTAAAGTTGTCGTTTGTGGAACACCAGAAAAAGTTGCCAAATGTAAAAAATCATATACAGGAATGTACTTGAATAAAGTTTTATAAAAGTAAAAGTCCCTTTCAAAAATGAAAGGGACTTTTTGTTATTCATCAACGTCAAATTCAATAATTATTTCTTCATCATCTAAAACCTCTGGTTTTATATCTGTTTTAGAAGCTCTTTCCCAAAGTGTTTCTTTTTTGTTTTTATATATTAAAAGTTGTTTCTCTCTTAGAATATATCTTACAAATAAAAGAAGAATAAAAATGCCTGAAATAATTAAAGTTTCATTTAAGAATTTTGCTTCATAAACAAATTTTATTGAGTGCTCACCGCGAGTTGTTTTTACACCTAATAAACTGTCAGATATTTTAACCAAATCATCTTTTTTGACTTTTTCACCGTCAATATAGACGTTCCAGCCAATATCGTATGGGATTGTTGTGAAAAGAACTTCATCTTTTTCCGCAACAAAAGAGCCTTCGATTATTGTATTGTCAAACTTTGTGTATTCAAGTTGGCCATTCTTTAGTTTTTCGTATCCTTCAATAAACTTTTCTTGATTTACATTGAATGCAACGAAATCAACATTTGCATATGTTACACCATCTTTTAACGGCATTTCAATGGAAATTGTTTCGCCTATTTCGTGTTTGCCAAGGTCTAGAATATAACCGTCAATAACATTCATTGTGTTACTATAACTTGGTGAAAGAATTGAAACAGTGTCAAGATTTCTTGAATATACATATATATAAATATTTCTATTATCTTTTGCTGTTATCTCAACCGTTATTGAACCATCAAACTCATCTGAAATTTTGTTCATAACAAATGAACCAGTTTTTACAAGTTCTCTGTCTAATGAGAGAATATTGCCATAGATAATTTCAAAATCTTCTATTCTTTCATATACTCCTTCAACACCTGTTGTTGTTTGGAACAATTCTTCTTGAGCAATTACGGGATTGTCAGCAACAGCTGCGTCCCAATCTAAAACATTTTTTGAAACAGGGTAGGCAACATTGAGCATATAATTGTTTTCATATGCTGTAAATGTTTTATTACTATCTTTTTCTGTATAATATTCGCCCTCTGCAAGATAATTGCTCTTATCATAAAGATATTTTAATGCAAACATTGAATTATAAACAGGTGTTTGTGGATTATAAGTGAAACTATTGATTTTGTTACCATAAAGACCTATATATTTTTGCAAGTTAGCAACTTTTTCATAAGCCATTGATGAGAAAATTGATACACCATTATAGTCATACCAGCTAGGGTCCATTCTAGCGCGGTTTTTAGTCACTTCTTCTCGATAGAAAAGACTTTCGTCGTTTTTATCAATTTCATTTTGCAGTGCTTTAAAGTCGTCATAATCGCTTGAAAATGATTCTTTGGTTTGATTGGCAACATAATGGTCAGTATTTGCTGTAATTGATTCTGCTGCTACTGAACATACAAGCATAACTGACAATGCAAATGCTTGATTTTTCTTGCTTGTGATAAGTCCAAGTACTATTGTAAAAAGAAATACAAAAACAATGCTTATATAAACTGTTGAGTCTAAAATTTTGTTGGTTGGTAATTCTTGTACTAACACAATATAAGCAATAATTGCAATAGCTACGGTAAGAATTTGTTTTTTATTAAACTCATAAATATTTTTAAGAACTTTTGCTGCCATAACAATCAAAATGAATGAATACATAAATGATTGTCTATATGGCAGGTCATTTGGAAAATGCAATCCGTGCCAGAAAAAGTTAAAATAATTTAAGTTAAAACTGAAATACATTACTGCAAGTAAAACTGCAGATGCTGCTTTTTCTGTTGATGAGATTTTATTAGAAAACATGTAAAGTGGAACTAGGATGATAGTAAGAATACCACAATAAACATTTGGTAAAACATCGTCACCACTACTTCTAATTGTTGGTTCAAGACTTGCTAAATGATTAGAAATAAAATCAAAAATGTTAAAATAGAATTCCTGTTCAGTTGGTGCACTTCCTGTTGTTGCTGATGATGATTGCAATACATATGCTAATGGAATAATCATAAATAGTAAAACTGTTACAGCGCCAAGTGATGCAAAAGTGAACTTTAATCCACTACGGAAAAAGAATGAATTTGCAAGTTTATCGATAAAAAGTTCACCTTTTGGTAATCGTTTCTTTTTCTTACTGATTTCATCTAATGAGCATACATAATAGTAAATGAAATATATGCAAGAGAAAATACATAACATAAAGCCAATATAGTAATTTGAGAAAATAGCAAGAATTAATGCAAAGAAGTATGTTCTTGTTTTGCCTGTATCAATGATTCGTTCAATTCCAAGAACGATAAAAGGAAGAAGATACATAGCATCTATCCACATTACATTCCAGTAATATGCAATGAAATAGCCACAGAACGCATATAAAACACCAAAAGCAGAACTATATAATGAATTGATATTTGTGGATTTTTTCAAATAGTTTGCCATTGACATTGAACTCAGAACACATTTTATAGCAATCATTGCGGCAACGGCTTCAAATGTATTTTTGTGCCCAAATATCAATATTATTAACGAAATCGGGCTTGATAGATAGTTATAGAAATTCCCTAAAAATGAACTTCCAAGACCAGTATTCCATGAATACATTAAAGACTCACCTGAAACGAGTCGGTCATAGAGTTCTGTGAACAAAGGTCCATATTGATGATATAAATCCATTCTGTATATGGTTCTGTCACCAAAAGGTATAATTGAATAACAGAAATATACAAGCAAAATCACAAACAAAGCGATTCCACCAGATATAAATGTAAATTTATTGTCATTAATTTTGTTTTTAATATTTTTTAGCATTAAGAAACACCTTTCAAAAGTTACTATTATTTAGTATATCATATTGACTCTTTCATTTCAAGAAAGTTTTGTTCTAATGGGGGACAAGTAATCATAGTATTACCGAGGTGATATTATGGACAAAACTTTTATGAATAGTTTTAATTATACAGTTTCATTTATTTCACCGAGAATTAAAAAAGTAATTGAAGATTTAAATGAAGCGACTATTGAAAATATTCAAGAAATTAGATTAAGAAAAAATAAACCCGTTGTAATTGTAAGTAATGGTGAATCAAGTTTTTTAACATCAAATTCAAAAACAACTTATATTGTGTCTAATAATTGTGTCATACCCACTGAAAATGAACTTGTTGATACAATAAATAAAATGTGTGGATATTCAATGCATACCCAGACAGAAAATATTTCTAACGGATTCATAACACTTAAAAATGGCTCAAGAATAGGTCTTTCAGGAACTGCGGTTTATGAAGGAGAATCTATAAAATCAGTTAAGGATATTAATTCAATAAATATAAGAATACCGCGCAATAAATTAAATATTTCAGATGCTGTTTTTGACTATTTTCAAAGTCAAAGAATAAAAAATATATTGATTGTTGGTCCACCTAACTGTGGCAAAACAACTATGTTGAAAGATATTGCCTATCAACTTTCAGCAGGAAGGTTGGGAAAATATTATAAAGTGTGTATAGTTGACGAAAGAAATGAGATATCAGCTAATGATTTCTTTGGTCCTAATACGGATGTTTTATCCGGTTTTCAAAAAGACAAAGGAATTAAAATAGCTATGCGAACACTTTCACCCGATTTTATTATTTGTGATGAAATAGGTAGTTTAAATGAAGTTTCAAAAATAATTGATGGTATGAACTCTGGAATTAAGTTTGTGATTTCACTACATTCAAGTGATTTAAATGAGTTAAAACGAAAAAGTGTTTTTAAATTACTAGTTAATGAAGCAGATTTTGATACAGTTGTTTTATTGTCTGATGCAAGAAAACCTGGAGAAATTTCAAATATCTATAAGATAGAAAGACAGAAAAATGAGATTTGTTTTTGCGAGTATAATTTTAATAATAAGCTCTGTGGTGACATTGTGCTTGACAAAGCAAATTAAAAGTCATACAGCATCAATAAGACAGTGCGTTTTGATGATTGAAAATATTGAAATACAAATTAATTATTCTAATCTTAAATTGGCTGATTTGATTATGAATTTATCAGATAATTCTAACTATAATAATTTGAATTTTATTGATGAAATAAAAAATAAAATGACAGATATTTGTGATTTTAATTGTATTTGCAATGAAGTTTTTAATGACCCCAATATTATGGTTCCATTTGATGATGAAGATATTGAGCTTTTAAAAGGCTTTTTTTCAGGGTTTGGTAAATCAGATGTTAATGGTCAGATATTAAACTGTAAAACTTATAAAGAGTTTTTTAAACACAAACTTTTGTTGTTGGAATCACAAGAAAAAATAAAATGTAAAAGTCAAACCGCTTTAACGGTTGGCTTAGGACTAATATTATCAATTGTAGTTGTTTAGGTGAAAAAATGGATATTACTTTTCTTTTTAAAATAGCAGGAATAGGATTAATTGTCGCGGTTTTGCAACAGATGCTTTCAAAAGCTGGTCGTGAAGAATTCGCCACACTCACAGTATTGACAGGAATTATAGTAATAATTGCAATGATTATTCCACAGTTAAGTGAAGTTTTCGAAGAAATAGAATCAATTTTTAGTCTATGACAATCTTAATAAAAATTTCTGCGGTCTCTTTAGTTTTTATTTTTCTTTCTCTGCTATTGAAAAATAACGGCAACGAATTTGTTTTCTTTTTGAGAATAGCAGTAATAGCTATATTTTTTCTCGCTATCAGCGACAGTTTAAGTGAGTTTGTTGCAAGTGTTATATATATGTTTTCCACTCTTGAAATTGATAGCTTACATATTAAATCACTTGTTAAAGTAGCGGGCATTGCAATTGTTTCTGATTTTATTTGTGATATTTTAAAGGACAATAACGAAAATGCACTTGCAAGAGTTGTTGAAATATCGGCAAAACTATTTATTATTATTTTAAGTTTTCCAATGATGAACAGCTTAGTTGCATTTTGTGTTGAAATAATAAATTAAATGAAGAAATCATTATTAATTCTTATAACAACTTTTATATTTTTATCTTTTTTTAGTATACAAGTTTTTGCAACTGATTTTGAAAAAGAGTCAAATACTTTATGGGAATCTCTTGATGACCGCACAAAAGAATATCTCGATGAATTAGGTGTTGATGAAATCTCAATCAATGATTTATATGAAATTACACCAATGCGAGCAGTAAAGTTTTTATTAAAGACTGTAGTTACAACAGGTAGCGATATTATAAAAAAAGTAATCCTTATTGTTGTCATTTTAATTATAACAGCAATAACTATTTCTTTTGTTGATAATTCAAATTCAGTTGTTCAGGTTATACACTTTGCTTCATCATTAATAATTATATCAATCGTAATTGTATCAGTTGTGCGAATGTTAAACGACGCAATTGCTGCAGTGAAAACAACTTGTATTTTTGTTGATTCTTATTTGCCGATAATGTGTGCGGCAATAATTGCTACGCGAAATCCTGCTATGGCTTTTACATATAATTCATTCACGGTCTTTTTGTCAGCTGTGATTACAACAATAGCCGATAAATTGTTAGTACCTATTATAAGTAGTTTGTTATCGTTTAATGTTCTATCGTCATTTTCGTTAGAAAATTACAGAACAAGAATAATAAAAACAATAAAGAGATTATTAATAATAGTTCTATCATTATTTTCAACAGTTTTTACTGGCCTTTTAACAACTCAAAGTATTCTTGCAAGCTCATCTGATAGTGTTATGCTTAAAGGAATCAGGTTCATATCTGGTGCATTTATACCAATTGTTGGTGGTGGCGTAGGCGACGCACTATCATCGGTGTTCAGTAGTTTTTTAATAATGAAAAATACTTTTGGTGTTTTCATTATCATTGCAATTATACTTATAAATCTACCTGTAATGATTGAACTGCTTATATGGTATTTTGTTTTAAATTTTTGCTCAATAGTATCATCAATGCTAAACATTGATAATACAACAGAAATACTAGATAGTTTGTCGTCAATTATTTCATTGCTTAATATTATTGTGTTTTTTATTACATTTACTTTAGTGATTTCAACAGGAGTTATCTTAATAATGCGAGGTTAAAATGGAACCGATTAAACAATGGTTTTTATCTCTTTGTGGTGCAACTGCTATAACTGGCATTTTTCATGTGTTTTTATCTAATACAAATTTTAAAAAAGCAATCAATGTTTTTTTGTCAGTTTTTGTTTTGTTTTATACAATAATTCCGTTGTCTAATATGGAAATTTTAAAAGTGAGTTTTGATTTTGACAACATTGAGATAAGTGAATTTTCTAAAGAGAATTATGAACAGATTATCATTACAACAATTAAAAGTGTTTGTGAAGATAACGATGTTAATATAGTTTCGGTTGACATTGATTCATATATTGATGACGATAGTTTAGTGGTTAATAAAATAGAAGTTGAGACTGATACACCGACTAAGTCCGATGAAATTGAAAAAATATTGAATAATGAGTTTGGATTTGAGGTGAGTGTTAATTGAAAAACAAAATTGATTTTCAAAAAATATTTGATTTATTAAAAAAAGATAAGAAAATATTGATATTGGTTTTTATTGGTTTTTTAGGCGTTTTCTTAATTGCAATTTCTGAAACAAATATTGATGGCTCTGTAGATGAAGAAAAGAAATACACCCAGAATATGAATTCATATGAATATTGTGATTACTTAGAAAAAAGAGTAGAAGATATTGTCAACTCGATTGAAGGTGCTGGCGAAGTCAGAGTTATGATAACACTTGCCGAGACAACAGAATATGTTTATGCACAAAATCAGAACGGTACAAAAAAATCAAATAAAGATTCAGAAAATTCTGACAATAAAAGCAATTTTGTTATTATTGAGAAAGACAATAATGACTCTGGACTTTTGATAAAAACCTTTGAACCTAAAATCAGAGGAGTTGCCGTTGTTTGTGATGGTGGTGATAATCCTTTAGTCCAACAACAGATATATTCAACAGTAAGTGCAGTACTTAATGTAAGCACTGCAAGAATATCAATATCAAAATTAACATCTGAAAGGGAGTAATTTTATGAAAAGCAAAATTATCAGCAGAAAACATATTTTAGTATTTACTTTAACCTTTTCATTGGCACTTGCCGTGTTTGTGAATTGGTATTACACAAAACCAAATAGTTTGCAGAATCAAGAGCCGGAAGTAACGGATAATATTAGTTTAGGGGATGCTCAATTAGTAAATGGGACATCTGTTTCAGAGAACTATTTTGAAAATGCTCGGCTTAATCGTACAAAAGCCCATGACAGTGCAAAGGAATCTCTTCAAACTATTATTAATAACACTTCAACTGATGAAGATACAAAAGCATCATCAAGAGAAAAACTTACAAGCATATCTGATTTTATAAAGCTTGAAGCAGATTGTGAAAATTTGATAACTGCACAGATTTCTAAAGAGTGTTTAGTTACACTTGATTATGATTCAGCAGAAGTAATTGTACCAAAGGGTACAATTGATGAGAAAATGCTCATTAAAATTAAAGATATTATATTAACAAAATCAAATGTTAAAGCTGAAAATATTACCATAATAGAACTAAAATAATATTTGTATTTACTATTGAAATTTAGCGGATATAATGATAAAATATACATAAATTATATGTATATACATTCGTACCGCAGAAAATTTAGAACGCTCCCTGTCCTTTTTCTGACGGGGAGCGTTGTTATTTTGGAGGCTTTTATGACAAGAAAAGAAGAAAGAGAACTTGCTTTTACACTGATTTTTGAAAAGATTTTCAACGACGAACTTACAATACAAGAAATTGTTGAAAATGCAGTTGAGGCACGCCTTATTGAAGAAAATACTTTTGCTTTTTCTGTTGCACAACTTACATATGAAAAGTGCGAAGAAATTGATAAATTAATTAATGAAAATTCTGTTGGTTGGCGTGTTGAAAGATTGCCAAAGGTTTCACTTGCAATTTTAAGACTTGCTTTCTGTGAGATACTTTATGTTCCATCAGTACCAACGGGCGTTTCTATCAATGAAGCCGTTGAACTTGCAAAGAAATTTGCAACACAAGAAGACGCATCTTTTATCAACGGTATTCTTGGTAAATATGTTCGAGAGAATGAAGAAAAATGAGTTATTACCTTGGAATAGATACAAGTAATTATACAACATCAGTTGCGTTGTATAATGATGAAGATAATTCTGTCATTAATCTTAAACAACTCTTACCAGTAAAAAGTGGCGAAAAGGGAATTAGACAGAGTGACGCAGTTTTTCATCATACTGTTCAATTACCACAACTCATAAAAAGCGCTTTTGATGGTAAAAAGATAGAAATCAAGGGTATTGGTGTTTCCACAAAGCCTTGCAATATTGATAATTCATATATGCCTTGCTTTTTAACAGGAATGTCTGTTGCAAATGGCATAGCATCTGCTTTAAATGTGCCTATGTATGAGTTTTCACATCAGGATGGACATATTGTTTCAGCACTTTATTCTTCCAATACTTTTGCTTTATTAAATAACAAGTTTATCGCTTTTCATGTATCGGGTGGAACATCTCAAGCTCTTTTAGTTGAGCCTGCTGGCAAATATTTTAAAACAACTTTGATTTCAGATTCACTTGACCTTAAGGCTGGTCAAGCAGTTGATAGAGTTGGCGTTATGTTAGGGCTTGATTTTCCTTGTGGACCTGAACTTGAAAAATTGGCATTACAAAGTAATGCAGAATATAAAAAAATTAAAGTATTTCGCCGAGATGGATTTTTTAGTCTATCAGGTGTGGAAAACAAGTGTAAAAAAATGCTTGACGATGGTGAAGAACCAGAAGACATTGCACATTTTTGTCTGAACTATATTTATTCTGCTCTTGAAGATAGTGTGATTGAGATAATTGATAAATATGGAAGTCTGCCTATTGTTTTTTCGGGTGGAGTTATGTCAAATACGATTATAAAAGATAAACTTTTAGAAAATTTTGACGCGTATTTTGCTGAACCACAATATTCTTCTGATAATGCTTGTGGAATTGCTATTTTAGCTTCAATTTGTGATAAAAAGGAATAGTGTTATGCAAACACCTTTAATTCTTACGGTTTCACAATTAAATACTTATGCAAAATCTGTAATAGACCAAGATTCAAATCTAAACAATGTGTTTGTATCTGGTGAAATTTCAAATTTTGTGGACCATTATCGAAGCGGACATCTCTATATGAGCATTAAAGATAATTCTGCTTCAATTAAAGCGGTTATGTTTGCAGGTAATGCATCAAGATTGAAGTTTAAGCCTGAAAATGGAATGTCTGTTATTATTCGTGGCAGAGTATCGATTTATGAGCGTGATGGACAATATCAGTTGTATATTGATGATATGCAACCTGACGGTATCGGCTCATTAAGTCTTGCTTTTGAACAGCTAAAAGAAAGACTCGCAAAGGAAGGATTATTCTCGCAAGAACATAAAAAGCCAATTCCTCAAATGCCTTCAAAAATTGGTGTTATCTCATCGCCAACTGGTGCAGCAGTACAAGACGTTCTCAACGTTTTAGGCAGACGTTTTCCATTAGTTGAAATTATTTTTGCTGGAGTTAAAGTTCAAGGCGATGGCTCGGCAGAACAGATTTGTGACGCTATTGAAAAAATTAACCAAATTAATGCTGTTGATGTAATTATTATTGCTCGTGGCGGTGGCTCTGCAGAAGATTTGTGGGAATTTAATAATGAGAAACTTGCATATGCAATATATAATTCCCATATTCCAATAATTTCTGGTGTCGGACACGAAACTGATTTTACAATTTGTGATTTTGTTTCTGATTTGAGAGCACCTACGCCATCAGCAGCTGCTGAATTGGCGGTGCCGGATGCTAATCAACAATATTTTTATATATCATCTTTAAAAAGTACAATGGATTCATTTATCAATGAAAAACTTTTTGATTGTGAAAGCATTTTTGCAAAATTATGTGAATCAGATGTTTTAACAAATCCAATTTCAATTATTGATAATTGTGAAAATTATCTTGATTCATTAGTTAGCTTAATAAATGAATCGATGAACTTTAAAATTGATGATTTTACTAATCAATTTGCTGTTTTGTGTTCATCACTTGATAATCTTAGTCCATTAAAAGTATTGGCACGTGGTTATTCAATGGTTAAGAAAAATGATAGTGTTATTTCATCAGTTGAAGATATTAAGAATAATGATGAAATAGAAATAAAATTTAGCAATGGCTCTGCAAAAGCGCAAATTATAGAGGTGTCAAAATGAATATAACATATGAACAAGCAATAAAAAGACTTGAAGAAATTGTTGCAAGTCTTGAAGAAGGAACTCTTTCACTTGAAGAATCATTAAAATTATATGAAGAGGGTGCAAAACTTTCTGAGTTTTGTCATAAAACTTTGAAAGATGCACGACAGAAAATTATTGCTCTTAATGAGGTTGAAAATAATGACTGATATTGAAATGATGAAAATTGCACAGCTTAAACATACCATAAAGTTACAAGCTAATAAGGTGGACATGAGATTGGACGAGTTAATTTCTCGTCATGGGCCATTTGGTGTGGGGAATTCAGTAGTGGCTGATGCAATGAGATATAGTATTTTAAATAGCGGTAAAAGAATTAGACCATTTCTTTGTCTTGAGTTTGCAAGGGCTTGTGGTGGAAATGAAAATATAGCGCTTGATTTTGCGTGTGCAATTGAAATGATACACACATATTCTTTAATTCATGATGATTTACCATGTATGGATAATGATGATATGCGTCGTGGCAAACCATCTTGTCATAAAGCTTTTGGTGAAGCTAATGCTTTATTAGCTGGTGATTCGTTATTAACAAGAGCATTTTATGTGATTTCTTCTTCAGATTGTATTGCAAAGAATATAGTGAGTGCAACTAATATTTTATCAGGATATGCTGGGATAAAAGGAATGATAGGTGGGCAAGTACTTGATTTAGAATTCGAAAATTCTAAACCTACAGTTGATGAAGTACTTGCAATGTATAAACTTAAAACTGGTTGCCTGCTGGTTGCAGCGTGCCTATTGGGGTGCTTGTCATGTGACATTTGTCCTTCTATAGCTACACAAGAATCCGCTAGTAATTATGCAATAAATTTAGGACTTGCTTTTCAGATTATGGACGATATTCTCGATATTACAAGTGATGAAGCAACACTGGGTAAACCAGTTGGTAGTGACGAGAAGAATGAGAAATCAACAATAGTTAAATTCTTTGGTTTAGAAAAAGCAAAAGAAATGGTAAATGAATATACTCAAAAAGCTATTAATGCTTTAGATGGTATTGATGGCGATACAACAACGCTTAAAGAATTTGCTTTATATATGGCAAACAGAACACATTGATTGGAGATAATTATTTTGGATAAATTTCAGTTTTTGAGTGATATTAACTCACCAAGTGATTTGAAAAAACTGAATATTGAAGATTTAGACGTGCTTGCAACTGAAATACGTCAAGTGCTCATTGATACTGTGTCTAAAAATGGGGGACATTTGTCATCAAATTTAGGCGCAGTTGAGTTGTCAATAGCTTTGCATTATATGTTTGACTCACCAAAAGATAAAATCATCTGGGATGTTGGACATCAAGTATATACACATAAATTATTGACAGGTCGTCTCAACGAGTTTTCAACTTTAAGAACTGAAAATGGTATTTCAGGATTTACTTCGCCTGAAGAGAGTGAACACGATATTTTTTATAGTGGTCATTCTAGCACATCAATTTCTGCCGCTTTGGGAATAGCAACTGCTAATCTAAATTTAGGAAATGATGATTATACTATTGCAGTTATTGGTGACGGTGCATTAACGGGTGGTATGGCATATGAAGCACTTAATAATGCAGGTCGTTCAGGTACAAAACTGATTGTTATTCTCAACGATAATGAAATGTCTATTTCTGAAAATGTTGGCTCAATGGCTAGATATTTAGCTGCAATTAGAACAAAGCCTGAATATTATCGTTTAAAAGAGAAAACTGAAAATGCTCTTCACAAAATTCCAGTTGTTGGTGTTGGAATTGCTAATATAATTTCTAACGTGAAAACAAGACTTAAAAACTCAATGTATAGGAGTACTTTTTTTGAAGAATTAGGTTTTCAATATATGGGACCAATTGATGGTCATAACATAGAACAACTTTGTGAAGCTCTTGATGGTGCAAAGGTTGTTAACGCACCAGTGCTCTTACATATAAGTACAGTGAAGGGCAAAGGTTATGATTTTGCTGAAAAATCACCAAGTATTTATCACGGAATTTCAAAATTTGATATTGAAACTGGTGAACCAAAATCAAGTGGTACTAATTTCTCTGCTGAATTTGGTAGCAAATTATGTTCTCTTGCAGAGAAAAACAAAAATGTATGTGCAATAACTGCGGCAATGTCTTTGGGTACTGGACTTAAAGATTTTTCTGAAAAATATCCTGAAAGATTTTATGATGTAGGTATTGCTGAAAGTCACGCAATAACTTTTGCATCTGGTCTTGCAAAAGGTGGTATGATACCTGTTGTTGCATTGTATTCATCTTTTGTGCAACGCGCATATGACCAATTAGTGCATGATGGAGCACTTCAAAAACAAAAGGTAATTTTAGCAATTGACCGTGCAGGCTTTGTTGGTGAAGATGGTGTTACTCATCAAGGGTTGTTGGATGTACCACTTTTAAACAGTATTCCTGATATAGCAATATATTCTCCTTTTACGTATAAGAGAATGAGATATGATTTCGAAAATTCCATAAACAATGCAGAAAATTTAACTGTTATTCGTTACCCAAGAGGTGGTGAACCAGTTTTGCCTGATGGTTATGAAATAACAGAAAATGATTTTGATGTTTTTGTTAATGGTAAAATTTTGCTGGTTTCTTATGGTAGAGTTTCTGCTGAAATATTAAAAGCGGTTGAAATTTTAAAGAAATCAAAAATTGAAACAAGTTGTATGGTTTTAAATAAGATTAAACCAATCCCAAGTGAAGTTATTGAAATTGCAAAAGATTTCGATAAAATTTATTTCTATGAAGAATCAGAAAAATCTGGTGGTATAGGTCAATCATTTGCACAAATGTTATTATCCGTTGGATTTAAAGGTGACTATGAACATCTTGCAGTTGATGATGAGTTTGTCTCTCATGCATCTGTTGGTTCTTTGATGAGAAAATATGGTTTTGATGTTGAAAGCATTGTTGCAAAAATAATGGAGAAAACAAATGGCTGAGAAAAAAAGACTTGATACTGTTTTGGTTGAATTAGGGTTTGCAGAAACTCGTTCAAAAGCAACCGCACTAATTATGTCGGGCGAAGTTTTTGTTAATGGACAAAAAGAAACTAAAGCAGGTTATTCTGTTAAAGAGACAGATAAAATTGAATTCAAAGGTAAGAAGATGCCTTTTGTTAGCCGTGGTGGATATAAACTTGAAAAGGCAATGAAGATGTTCCCAATAAAACTTGATGATTGTATCTGTATGGATATTGGTGCATCTACCGGTGGTTTTACTGATTGTATGCTTCAGTGTGGTGCAAGTAAAGTATATGCTATTGATGTTGGATATGGTCAACTTGCTTGGAAACTGCGCACTGATGAGCGTGTTATAAATCTTGAAAGAACAAATTTTAGATATTTGACAAAAGAAACTGTTACCGATGAAATAGATTTTGCAAGTATTGACGTATCATTTATTTCTTTAAAGAAGATTTTGCCTGTATTGTATGACTTTTTGAGAGAAAACGGTAAATGCGTTGCTCTTATTAAGCCACAATTTGAAGCAGGTCGCGAAAAAGTTGGCAAAAAGGGCGTTGTAAGAGAACTTTCAACTCATATTGAAGTTATAACTGAAATTGTGAATTTTGCATTTGATACGGGATTTTCAGTTTTAGGACTTGATTTTTCACCAATTCGTGGCCCAGAAGGCAATATTGAATATCTTCTTTATATTTCAAAAAATACTGACAAAAGTAATTTAGTTAATAATAAGCAAATAGTTCAAGTTGCAGAAAGTTCACATCAAATATTAAGTGGTGATTAATTTGAAAATTGGTATTGTGCCGAACTTTACAAGAGAAAAAGCTCTTGAAGTTACTGTTAACACAATAGAATATCTAGAGAAATTAAACATTGAGTTTTACTTTGATAAATCAACAGTTATTGATTTTCCAATTTCAATAAATGACGATAAGTTTTTAGATAACTTATATTCTGTGGTTGATGTTGTGATAGCTATCGGTGGTGACGGTTCTTTTATTCATACGGCTAAAACAGCAGCTTTACATAAAAAACCTGTATTATGCATTAACGCGGGTAATTTAGCGTTTTTAGCAGGCCTTGAAGGAAATGAATTACAACTTATTGAAAAGCTTATTACAGGCGATTTCACAACCGATAGACGTCTCTTGCTTGAAGTTACTGCTAAAACGGGTAACGATTGTAAGTTTATGGGCTATTGCTTGAATGATGTTGTAGTTGCTCGTGGCAAGGATATAAGACTTGTTGACCTTGATGTTTTTTGTGATGATAGAAAAATTAATAGTTATAGAGCAGATGGAGTGATAATTTCAACACCAACAGGTTCAACTGCATATTCTTGGTCAGCTGGTAGTCCCGTTATTGACCCAAATCTTCAGTGTGTAATGCTTACCCCAATTTGTACACATTCACCATTGAATCGTTCATTAGTGTTTAACGACAAGTCTTGTTTGACTGTTAAATCATCTAATAATTCTAATCAGGGAATTTCTGTTTCAACTGATGGTGAAAAAACAGTTGTATTACCAAGTGACACAGAAATCAATGTTTCAAAGTCTAAGTTATATGCAGAATTTATCAGAATTAAGTCAGACGAATTTTTCGATATACTTAATAGCAAATTAACTCAAAGAGGAGTTTGAAAATGAAGAAAAATAGACACGAACTAATTTTAACTTTCATAAAGAATAATGCAGTTTCAACTCAAGAAGAAATCATTAAAATGCTTGCTGATAATGGACATAAAGTTACACAGGCAACTATTTCTCGTGACATTAAAGAATTGAAACTCATAAAAGAACATTTTGGCAAGAATGAGATTAAATATACAGTAAGCAGTAAAAATGATAATACCGATAATTTTAAAACTATTTTGACTCGTTCTGCTCTTTCTGTTGAACTTGCTATGAATATTATTGTTATTAAGTGCTATGCTGGTACTGCAAATGCAGCTTGTATGGCTATTGATAACTTGAATCTTTCTGGTATTGTTGGAACAATTGCAGGTGACGATACTATTTTTGTTGCGTGTAAAGATATTCATTATGCTACAGAAGCAATGCATTCAATTAACCAAATGTTGAAAGGCTGATATTTATGCTTTCAAATCTAAAAATATCAGATATTGCAATTATTAAAGAGGCTGTTATTGATTTTAATAACGGTCTAAATGTGTTGACGGGTGAGACTGGTGCTGGTAAATCAATCATCATTGATGCTATTAATGCAATTATTGGTGAAAGAACATCCCGCGAGCTTATAAGAACGGGAAGTAACAATGCAGAAGTGTCAGCATATTTTGAGGATATAAATGATGATGTTGTCCACATTTTAGATGAATTTGGAATTGCTTGTGAAGAAGATAAGTCATTGCTTGTTTCAAGAAAAATTTCACTAGACGGTAAAAATGTTTGTAAAATTAATGGTTCAAATGTTACTGTCTCAATGCTTAAAAAGATTGGACAAGCACTTATCAATGTTCATGGTCAAATGGATAACCATAATCTTCTTAATGAAGAATTACACTATACATATATTGATAGCTTTGCGGAAAATAATGATATTCTTGAAGAATATCTTAAAGCTTATAATGATTATCTAACTCTTAAAAGACGTTATGACAACTTAATTGTAAATGAAAGTGAAAAAGCACGAAAAATTGACCTTTTAACCTACCAAATCAAAGAAATTGAAGATGCAGGAATCAAAATAGGTGAGTGGGAAGAACTTGAAAAACGCAAAAAAGTTTTGCAAAATGCCGAGCAGTTACTTGCACTTGTTAACAATACTATTGAAATTATAAATGGTAACGACAGTTTTTCTGGTGTTGCAGATATGTTGAATTCTGCTTCAAATTCGCTTGTGAAAGCATCTGCTTTTGACGATACTTTAAATAATGTTTCTGATAGCATTGCAGAGATGTCATATAATATTGTGGATTGTGCAAGTGAATTGAATAGATTTTTGTATTCACTTGATGTTGACCCAAGTGAACTGGATATTATTGAAGAACGACTTGATATTTTATTCCGTCTTTCGAAGAAATATGGTCAGAACGAAGTTGAAATTTTAGAGTTTCTTGAAAAGGCACAAAAGCAACTTGATGACATTACTTTTTCAGATAAACTTAAGGAACAACTCGAAGTTGCCCTTAATGAAAAATATAATGTAATGGACAAAGCTAGCCGTAAGTTATCTGCAAACCGTCAAAAGTACGGCGAAATCTTTATTAATCAAGTTAAAGATGAGCTGTCATTTCTTGATATGGCATCAATCTCATTCAAAGTTGTACAGAATAGAAAATCTTTTGACGAAACAGGTGCAGACGAAATCTATTTCTTGATTTCTGCTAATGCAGGCGAAGAACCAAAACCACTTTCAAAGATTGCGTCAGGCGGTGAATTGTCAAGAATAATGCTTGCAATTAAGAATGTTTTAGCGTCTAAAGATAATGTTCAAACACTTATTTTTGATGAAGTCGATACAGGCGTTAGTGGTCGTGCAGCACAGAAAATCGGTATTAAACTTAAAGAAGTTTCTAAAAACAGACAAGTTCTTTGTGTTACTCATTTAGCACAAATTGCTTGTTTTGCTGACAATCATTTCTTGATTTCAAAATCTGAAAGTGATAATAAGACATATACAAAAGTTGAATCTCTTGACAATAACGGAAAAATTCACGAATTAGCAAGAATTATCGGTGGTATCGATTCAACTCAGTTGTCTCTTGATGCTGCCGCAGAAATGATTGAAAATGCTAAAAAATATTGACATTTAATTTTAATTGTGTATAATAATCTCAATGACTTTGAAGCGAAGAAGTAATAAGACATTTGCAGTTGCAGAGAGTGTCCGGTTGGTGAAAGGGCATACGCAAAACTTGTGAAATACATCGTGGAGTTGCACTTTTGAAATAACAGTAGAGAGTGTCGGGTGTACCCGTTATAGTACAGAGTAATGTCAGTTACTCGTTGAGGCTGT
>CALEJD010000051.1 GCA_937898195.1 uncultured Clostridia bacterium
TTTTAACTGCATCCATATTAATACCGGCTTTTGTTGAACCGATATTAACTGATGAACAAATATGTTCAGTTACATCAAGCGCTTCTGGAATAGAACGAATAAGTGCTTCATCACCAGCAGCAAAGCCTTTTTGAACAAGAGCCGAGTAACCACCAATAAAGTTTACACCAACTGTCTGAGCAACTCTTTCAAGTGTTTTTGCATATAATACAGGGTCTCCCTTACCAGATGCTAAAACCATTGAAATTGGTGTTACAGAGATACGCTTATTAATAATTGGAATACCATATTGCTTTTCAATATCTTCACCGGTTTTTACAAGGTGTTCAGCTTTTCTTGTCATTTTCTCATAAATCTTGTCGCAAGTTGATTTTGCATCGCCTGTGCAACAGTCAAGAAGAGAAATACCCATTGTAATTGTTCTAATGTCAAGATTTTCATCTTGAATCATATTGATAGTTTCAAGTATATCGTGTGTATTTATCATTTTAATACCTACTCTCGCAAACTTAAATTCTGTGCATTGAGTTGAAAATATCTTCGTGCATAACGTGGATTGAAAGTGACATTTCATTACCCATTGCTGAAACTTTATCTGAAAAGTCTGTGAATGAAATATTACACTTTTCAAGGTCAACAAGCATAATCATACAAAACATATCTTGTAAAATTGATTGTGATACTTCAATAACATTTACATTATATTCAGAACAGATTCCTGAAACTTTGGCAAGAATACCAACCATATCTTTACCAACAACAGTGATAATACCTCTCATGAATATTACCTCCAAAAAAATATTTTTTTTATTTTATCACAAAATATATCAAATGTGAATACAAAAAACATTTAGTTTATTATTTTTGTAAATAAAGTTGAAAATTTTGAAAAATGTAGTAAAATTATTGTAGGTAGTATATACGGAGGTGTAAAAATGTATAAAAATATTGTTGATTTACACGTTCACACAGATAATTCATTTGATGGCAATCACTCTGCGACTTTTTTCTGTGAAAAAGCAGAAGTACTTGATTTAAGAGCAATCGCTTTTACTGACCATTGCGAAGTTGACCAGTTCAGAGGCGATTCTGAATATGAAAAAAGAATTTTTCAGGCATTTTTTGAAGTGTCAAAAGTGCGTTCTGCCTTCAGGGGCAAAATGATTGTTCTTAATGGCATTGAACTTGGACAACCTGCTTTTGATATTGAATGTGCTGATGATATAATAAGTCGTTATGAATATGACCAGGTTATTGGCTCTGTTCACAATCTTCGTGGTGGTGAAGACTTTTATTTTATGGAAAATCTTACACTTCCAGTAGCAGAAGATTTGTTACGACAATATTTTGACGAGATAATTATTATGCTTGAATGGGGTAATTTTGATGTTCTCGCACATTTAACCTATCCTTTAAGATATTTCTGTTCAAAATCAAACCTTGAAATCGACTTATCAAAATTCAATGAACAAATTGAAAAAATTCTCAAATTAACGGTCGAAAAAGGCATAGCTTTAGAAATCAACACGGCAGCTTTGCGCCAGCCTCTTAACAAATTATCACCTGAAATTGATATTATAAAGAGATATAAAGAAATAGGTGGTAAATATATTACGGTTGGTTCAGACGCTCATTATGCAGAACATCTTGCGGCGGATGTTGATGCTGCTTATGATGCTGCACTTGAAGCAGGTTTTGAGTGTATAACATTCTTCCAAAAAAGAACACCAATGCTTATGAAAATCGAAAAGGAGGACTAAATATGAAAGTTAAAGCAGCAGCAAAAATTAATTTGATGCTCGATATTTTAAAACGTCTTGAGAACGGATATCATAGCCTTTTTATGATTATGCAATCTGTTGACCTTTTTGATGTTGTCACAGTTGATAAAAACAACGAAAATAAGATTATTATTGAATGCGATAAAGATGGTGTACCTTGCAATGAAAAGAATATTGCTTATAAATGCGCAATGAAGTTCTTTGAATATTGCAATATAAATGATAACGGGGTAACTATCAAAATTGAAAAGAATATTCCAATGGCGGCAGGTGTTGCAGGTGGTAGTGCAGACGGTGCAGCTGTAATTTATTGCTTAAACAAAGTTTTTAATACAAATCTTTCACAAAAAGAACTTTGTGAAATTGGTAATAAAGTTGGTGCAGATATTCCTTTTAGCCTCACAGGTGGAACAGCTGTGACACTTGGAACTGGCAATGTTATTGCACCAGTTAAGGATTTACCAGAATGTTATATAGTTCTTTGCAAACCTGAACAGGATGTCTCAACACCCGAAGCCTATGCAGAATTTGACGCATTGAATCGTGTTCGCCATCTTGATAGAGTTTCAATGATTGATGCAGTTTCCAATGCTGACTATGAAAAAATATGCTCACTTTGTGGCAATGTTTTTGAACAAGCAGTTGAAGTGCCAAAGAGACCACACATTAAAGGCATAATGAGAAAAAGTGGTGCAGATGCTTGTTGTATGAGCGGTAGCGGTCCAACAGTATTTGGTTTATTCTCCGACGAGTCCAAGGCAAGCGAGTGTTATAATAAACTCAAAGCAAAATATAATCAGGTGTATATTTGTAAACCTGTTAAAAATGGAATTGTTGAGTTAGGTTAAAATCAATTGGGGGATTGGTTATGAAAAAATATGATGTGTTAGTTGTTGGTGCATCAACAACAGGATGTTGGTTTGCTTATAAAATGGCTGAACAAGGATTCAAGGTTTTGGTCATTGAAAAACAGCAACCCGACGATGTTTCAAGAGAATATGACGTCTTCCATATGGGTAAAGAAGATATGGATCGCTTTGACCTTTGCATTCCTGAAGAGGGTGACCCATTACGCGAATTTTCTTTTGCCCATTCAACAATGATGTCACCTTATGGCAATCACCCAAAAGCTTGTGCAGAAGCACCTGTAATCGGGTTACATAAACACGATTATATAATGACTATGGCTGGCCGTGCTAAAAAGGGCGGCGCAGAAATTATTTATGGCGCATCCTTTGCAGATTTTATTTATGATGATAATAAAATAATTGGTGCTAAATATAATACTGCTGATGGTGAAAAAGCAGCATATGCAAGAATTGTTGCAGATTGTTCTGGAATTCCTGCAGTTGCTCGTACAAAACTTCCTGATACATCTGTTGTTGGTAATTTTAAACTAACAAATGAAGATATTCTTTATGTTGTGCTTTATTATGCAGAATATCTCAAAAATGACTTTAACCCTAGAGAATTAGATGGCTTCTTTATGCAATATAAATCATGGTCAGCACCATCTGATAATTCAAATGGTGCAATTCTTGGTATCGGCGCATTTTACGGCTATGATTATGCTGAATATATTTTCAAAAACGATTTTATGCCAAATACAAATTTCCCTGAATATACAGTTGAACGCATTGAAAAGGGTATGACACCATATCATACATCTGTTTATTCACTTGTTGATGACGGCTTTATTGCTCTTGGTGATGCAGCTTGCCATACAAAGCCGACTTGTGGTGAAGGTTGCACGTCTTCACTCGTAGCAGGCGAAATTGCAGTTGAAGTTATTTCAAATCTTTTGAAATCAGATAAATATCTTACAAAAGAGAGAATGTGGAGTATCAATAAACGCTATATGGTAGCACAAGGTAAAGATTTCGATTCAACTCGTCCTGTACTTATGGGTGTTATAGGAATGAATTACGACGAAGCAGAATATCTTTTCAAGAACGATATTATCTTCAGTGAAAAAATTCTTGGTGGAATGGACACAGGTCTTAACCTTTCAAATAAAGATATTGCAGACATCGTAAAAGGTGTTGTTGGCGGTATTGCAAAGGGAAAAATCAAACCATCAACCATTGCAAAACTTCTTAAAGGTCTTAGTAATAGCGATAAGGTTGGTAAACTTTATGACGCTTATCCTAAACAGTGTGAAGATTTTGCAGAATGGAAAGAAAAAGCAGATAAACTGTGGGCAGAAATCGGACCAGTTGCTGATACTTGCGACCCAGAAATTCTTAAAAAATTAGGTTATATTTAATATTATAGGGCGGGGGCTTGCTCCCGCCGTTATGATTTTTTTAATAATTTTTTAAAAAACTCTTGACCTTCCCCTTGGGTCAAGGTGTATATATTGCTTATAAAATCGATTTTGGGGTGTTTTTATGACAATAAAAGAAGCCGAAAAACTAACGGGACTTACTGCAAAAAGTATTCGTTTATATGAATCAAAAGGTCTTATCACAGTAGAACGTAATGAAGAAAACGATTATCGTAACTATACTCAAGAAAATATTAATCAATTAAAACAAATTAAGGTATATAGATATTTTGATTTTTCAATTGAAGAAATAAAGGAACTTCTTAACGATACTAATGAAAAGATTGCAGAAAAGATTCAACAAAAAATGGAAAAATATGAAGACGAAACAGAAGATATTTCATCAAAAAGAGATTGGTTGAATGCACTTTCAAAAGATTTATCAAAAGGCAAACTGGAATTAGAAGAATATGCAGATACTATTGAGTTTCTTGAGGGCGAAGAAATGTCTGAGTTAAGAAAATTAATAGACGATTTATCTGTTCCTTCATTAACTCAGACCATTATATCTACCCTTGTTTTTTGTGGACCAATTGGTTGGTTGTTTTTGAATATAGCTACAGGAATGAACAATTCTCTTGTATTTAATGCTTTTTTAGCAATAGTTTCTACAGTTGTTATTACGCTTATATGGATTAATTTCTTCAAAACAAGAAAACAATATAAGGCAAAAGTTAAACGCAAAAATAAAGAACACTCATCTTATTGGATTTTCGCAGTAATTGCATTTGGCGTTGTATTCGCAAGCATTATTTATGGCACTAAATTTGTATATGAACTTTTAGCACCAGATGAGTGGTTGTTTTTTGAAACACACCAAATCCCATTTACAATTTATATTTTTGCAATAATTTGTATTGCTGGGCTTGGATTTTTAATGGCAAAACAAGTAATAGATAATTTCAAAGAGATTAAGAATTATAAACCTGATATAAGAAGTTGTATTAGAGGGCTAATTTTACTTGTGGTTTTATGGTGTGCTTCAACTTATCTTTGTTTAATGAATACGGTATTTGTTACGGAAGACAGTATAATCGTACACTCGCCATTTAATATCAAAGGTAAGGTTTATTCTTATAATGAAGTAGAAAAAGTTATAACAGGTTTTGGCGATGGTGGACTTGCTCCATTTGATTATCAAAAAAAGGGTAATTTCTATTACAAGGTAAAAGTTGACGGTAAAACATTGCTTTTCACAGGTGGTCAGGTATCAGAAGATATACAGCGATATGCGGATGACACATATCTTGAGCTTGAAGAATTTGACCAGAATTTAATGAATGCGGGTGCAGAAAAAGAATCCAGTGAAGAAAATTATGAAGATTGTTTTATGGACCAAGAATACGTCGATAGGTTTTTAAGAATTATAAATAACAAATAAAAAGCAGGCATTTGCCTGCTTTTATTTATTTAGCTTTGTATTGTGTTTTAATTATGTGTGTAATTGCTTTTGCGCCATTTGTAATGTATTTTCCAAGATTACCTGAAAGACCTGTTAAAATAGGATTTTTCAGGTCTTTTTCATTAATGCCGTCTGCATTACTTTCGTGAAGAATAACATTATCGTTACTGAATGGTAAAATCATACTGTTATCATTTGCTGTAATCACTGAACCATCTGCAAATGCACAGATTTCATTCTTCTCATCTTCTGATAATCCGTCTTTTGACATTGGGTAAAGACCGAAAATGGCAGTTTCTTTGCTACCGTTATATGATGGTGCAATGCTCTTGCCTTGTGCTGCAACAAGTGTATATGTGTCAAGAATTTCGTCATTTGCACGACCAAAATGGTGTCTTTGTTTGCCGTAATATGTGCCAAATGGATTCATTCTCACAGTCTTATCATTTTCTAATCTCATTGGGCAATGTGCCATTGATGAAAGCACTTGTCTTGAGTTAGCAACAATTATACCTACGTTTTCATCATATAAGCCAATAAAACCACCTGTTAACTGATGGTTGAATGAGTCAACCTTTTGGTTTTTCTCGTCACATTCTGGGAAGCTCTGTGTTCTGAATGAAGAAACATCATCCATAAAGTTTCTTTTTATAACAGAAACATCACCAGTGAATTTTGGTGTAATCTGGAATGGTACAGTTTCTTTCCATTCCATATCACTATATCTGCCTAATGCTGAATTTTCAGTTGAAATTGATGTTGTTTCAGCTGTATATGGGTATTTTACAGTTGTGCGAACAAAAATTCCATCTGAAAATGGTGTTGCAAAGAAATCAAATGTATAACTACCTGATTCGATTTCTTTTGGTAAGTGTATTTCACCTTTAACACTCATACCATAGCCGTTACCGCCAACAGAAAGGGAAGTCATACTTGTGTTTTTAAATTCGAACTTTTCTTTGCCATAGGTGATATATGATTGCAAGAAATCATAGTCACCAATTTTTTTGCCATCAATTTGTGCAAATGCAATTTGTCCCTTTGGTGTGAACATTAACTGCATTCTACTTGTTTCAAGAAGATTCTTGTATGGTGCTTTTTCTTTCTTTCCATCAAATGAAATTTCTACGTCATATTTATCTTTAATCTTTTTAAATTTCAATATTAAGAAAGCCGATTTGCACTCGTCATCAGTAGCAACAGCAACAAAATCTTCAAGATATTTTGATTTAACAACTAATGAAGAAATGTCAGGGATATTTTCATTAATTTCAACCTGAACACTTTGTAAAAGTGAGTTGGTTATATTGTGAATGGTAATCTTTTTAGTTTTTGGCATTGCTAAAACTTCGTCTGCAATAACATTATCACTTAAATCAAGTGCAGTTTTTTCTCTTTGAATATTAAGCACAGGTGTTGCAAGTCCAAAGTGAGTTGTTGAAAGCAAAAGTACTCTGTTTTTGAATGATGGTGAGAGCATATCTCTATCACTTGTGACCTTTGACATTGCTCTTGCGCGCTCAATTCGAGTCCAGATTTTTCTGTTAAAGGGTTTTTCAGACCAAGATGCATATCCTGTAAAATTACCGTCGGCAGTATCGTGTGTAAACTCAATTTTACCGATAGGCTTGTGATTATTAATATATCCACCAGGAGTATCAAAAACAACATAAGGTAAGTCTGCAACTTCTTTTACAAGTCCGTGAATGCCATCTGTATTTGCTACTTTGCCTGTGAATTTGCCAAGGTCGATGGTTTCCCAGAAAATTGCATCAGCGTCCATATTGATAAACAAGAAAAGGTCATTGTTTATTTCACCTGACTCTTGCTTGCTTCTTAAATCTTTTACCCAAGCACGAAGACAACCCGCGTCACATACATCAGAGTTTGAATACGTAGGAATTATTGTCATACTTTCGCCATTATAGGTGTAGGTTAGAGGGTTAAATGCTTCTTCATCATTAAGTTTTGGAATTATTGTTCTGAATGCATCAAAAGGTACACAACTATAATAAAGACAAAGTGCCTTGATACCAAGCTTGTTATATAAGCTCACCTGTGATGGAGTGAACATCACTTCTTGTGGACGAACAATCTTTTCGCAAGTACCAAAAATATCTTCAAGTCCACTACCATCAGGGTTTGTAATAGCGAGATTTATACTTTCGCAGAATTCGTCTTCGGTCATTGCTGAAAGCGCACCGTTGTTATAACCCATAATGATGTTTTCATCGCCGTATTTGATAACACGTTCTTTCATTTTCTCAATTATGTCAGGTGCATATTCAGGCAATATTTTTTGAAGTGAGAAAAAGTTTTCTGTGTCCCAAGTACCTTTTACAGGAATGCCTTGCTCGTTAAATTCGGTAAGAGTATCAAGAATTTTTCTTATTATTCTAATGTCAGAGCCAAAACCTAAATTGTCGTTTGTATCACCACGATAAGAGTGATAGCAGTTAACATGAAAGCCATAAGCTATATGTATTTTATTTTCAAACATTTATATCACCATTCCCTTTAATAAATTCAAACAATCTAGTGCAACCAAGCAAAACATCGTCATAAGTAGTGCCAAAATCCCTTGTGTACCATGGGTCAGCAACATCACGGTCAATATGCGCAAAACTCAATAATTTATGTATCTTGTTATCTTTGTCATAACCGATAATGCGGTTTATGTTTCTCATATTTGCGCTATCCATTCCAATTATGAAATCATATTTTTCATAGTCGTATTTTGTAAGTTGAACTGCTTGTCTTTTAGTGTATGGGATAGCCATTTCGTCAAGTATTTTCTTTGTGCCCCAATGAGTATCATTACCGATTTCTTCGGTGCTTGTAGCACTTGAACAAATTAGAAATTCGTTTTCCATACCATTCTTTTTAACAATATCTTTCATCACAAATTCTGCCATAGTAGAACGACAGATATTGCCGTGGCAGACGAACATAATTCTAATCATTAAATCAAACCTTTCATATTGATTTTACCATAAATAAAGTAATTTTCAAGTAATATTCATATTCTGCTTTTCATATTAATTTATGACAGAATAGGAGGGCTTTATTTGAAAGATTTAGTTGAAGAAAGAGCATCTATGCTTGGTGAATATATTGTTGAGAATGAAGCAACTGTTAGAGCAACAGCAAAAGCCTTTGGAATAAGCAAAAGTACAGTACACATGGATGTTGCTGAAAGACTTAAAAAAGTTAATCCATATTTGTATAAAGAAGTGCGAAAAGTCCTTGAAATCAACAAAGCGGAGCGTCATATTCGTGGTGGTATGGCTACAAAAGAAAAATATATGTGCAAAAAATAGAATTATTAAGAAATTTTGCCACAAATCACTTGAATTTTAGCGGTATTCGTGTATAATATATTCTGTTAATTTATGTACATATATCACTTGAAAGGTGGACTTTATAGTGGCAGACGAGAAAAATCTCTTTGTTGACCTTGAACATCAGGTCATGGAACTTTGGGACAAAGAGAAATATTATGAAAAACTTGTTGAGAAAAATAAGGGCAATAAAATGTTCCGTTTTCTTGACGGTCCTATCACTGCAAACAACCCAATGGGTATTCATCACGCTTGGGGTAGAAGCACAAAGGATATTTTTATCCGTTATAAAGCAATGCGTGGTTATGATTGCCGTCGTCAGAACGGTTTTGACTCACAGGGTCTATGGGTTGAAGTTGAAGTTGAAAAACAACTCGGCTTCAAAACAAAGAAAGATATTGAAAATTACGGTATGGACAAGTTTACACGTCAGTGCGTTGACCGTGTAAAACATTTCTCAGGCATTATTACTGAGCAGTCAAAGAGACTTGGTCAGTGGATGGATTGGGATAATTCATACTACACAAATACAGGCCTTAACATTCAGGGTATCTGGCATTTCTTAAAGGAATGTGATAATCACGGTTGGATTCAGCGTGAATATAAGCCAATGCCTTGGTGCCCAAGATGTGGTACATCACTTTCTGAACATGAAATGACAGGTTCATATAAAATGATGACACATAACTCTGTTTTCTTCAAACTTCCTATTGAAGAACTCGGCTCAAAAATCCTTGTTTGGACAACTACTCCTTGGACATTGTCTTCAAACGTTGCTTTGGCAGTTAACCCTGAAATCGACTATGTTGAAGTTAAAATCAAGAGTGATGACCAGACTCTTATTCTTGCTAAAAACGCAATCAAATATCTTGGTGACGATAAAGTTGAAGTTATTCGTGCACTTAAGGGTGAAGAACTTGTAGGGTATCACTATGAAACTTGTTTTGCTGATATCCCAGCACAGCAAGGTTTTGAACACAAAATCGTAGCTTGGGAAGATGTTGCAGCTGACGAAGGTACAGGCGTTGTTCACATTGCTCCTGGTTGCGGTATTGAAGACTTTGAACTTGGTGAAAGACTTGGTCTTCCAAAGGTTATGCCTATTGACGATATGGGTATTTACCTTGATGGCTTTGGCTTTATGTCAGGTAAAGACAGCCACACAATCGCTGACGAAGTATTTGCAAAACTCGATGAACAAAACAAACTCTACAAAGTTGAACCACATGAGCATAGCTACCCAGTTTGCTGGAGATGTAAGAGCGAAATCGTTTTCCGTCTTGTTCCTGCATGGTATATTAAAACAAGTGAAATTAAACCTAAACTTATTGAATGTGCAAATTCTGTTAAATGGGAGCCTGCTTCAAACGGTAAGCGTATGAATGACTGGCTTACAAATATGGGTGACTGGAATATTTCTCGTAAGCGTTACTACGGAATGCCACTTCCTTTCTATCCTTGTGATTGCGGTCATATCACAGTTATTGGTTCAAAAGATGAACTTCGTGAGAAGGCTGTTGACCCAGCTCAAGTTGACTCACTTCCCGAACTTCACAGACCATGGATTGATGAAGTTAAGATTAAGTGTCCACATTGTGGAAAAGAAGTTTCTCGTGTTCCGGATATCGGTGACGTTTGGCTTGACGCTGGTATCGTTCCATTCTCAACACTTGATTACTTTACAGACAGAGAATCTTGGGAAAAGAACTTCCCAGCAGAATGGGTTACAGAAATGCACGAACAAGTTCGTCTTTGGTTCTATTCAATGCTCTTTATGAGTACTGTTCTCGTAGGTAAGGCTCCTTATGAAAGAGTTGTTACTAACGGTATGGTTGTTGCAGAAGACGGTTCTAAATTCTCAAAGACTGGCTTTATGATTAAATTCGACGAAGCTGCTGAGAAAATTGGTGCTGATACTGTTCGTTATCTCTATGCAAGTGCACCAACTAACAATGACGTTCGTTTTGGTTATAACCTTGGTGACGAGGCAAGAAGAAAGATGCTCGGTTTCTGGAATATTTATACATTCTTTGATACCTATGCACAACTTGATAAACCAAACTTTGCTGATTATAAAGTTGATTTCTCAAAACTTACACCAATTGATAAATGGCTTGTTGTTAGAACTAACGAATTCTTAGAAAAAGCAACTGCTTATATGGATGATTATAAGTCATCTGCAATGATTAAAGATTTTGAAATTTTTGTTGACGATATTTCAAACTGGTATATCAGAACAAACCGTCGTCGTTTCTGGAAAACAGAAGACCAAGCTGATAAGATGGTTGCTTATTGGACACTCTTTAATGCTCTTAAAGTTTGTGTTCAGACAATAGCTCCAATCACACCATTTATGACAGAATATATCTGGCAAAATCTTATCAAAAAATGTGACCCAACAGTTGCAGAGTCAGTTCACCTTAGTGATTGGCCAACAGCTCTTGAAGGTGTTGAAGACGATGGTGTTATTGAACAAACTGCTCTTGTTCGTGAAGTAATTGCAACTGCAATGAGACTTCGTAATGAACAGCAGATTAAGGTTCGTCAACCACTTTCAAAACTTTTTGTATGTTGCAACACAGAAACTGCTAATAAAATCAAGACATTTGAGAAAAATATTCTTGATGAACTCAATATTAAAGCAGTTGAATACATTGATGATATTAATGTTCTTGAAGACCAGTTCCTTGCAGTTAACTTCAAAGTTGCAGGTGCAGTTCTTAAACAGAATGTTAACAAGATGAAGCAGACTCTTGAAGGTCTTTCAGCAGACGAAATGAAAGCACTCACAGCAGCAGTTATCGCTGGTGGTGAAGTAGAAGTTCCAGGTTGGGATGAGAAATTTGATTCTTCAATCTTTGCTGTTCAGTCAAAGACAAAAGAAGGCGTTGTTTCAGCTGAGTTTGCTCCTGAAAGTGTTGTTGCTCTTGACATTGTTCTTACAGAAGAACTCCTCAAAGAAGGTGTTGTTCGTGATATCATTCGTCAATGTCAGGTTGCTCGTAAAGACGCAGGCTATCAGGTTGAACAGAGAATCATCGCTTCAATCAGTGTTGATGATGAGTTTATCATAAATGCACTCACAGAAAAACTTGCTTATGTAGCAAGCGAACTTCTTGCTGATAATCTTGTTATTAATGGCGAATTAAAAGCAGATTATACAAACGAGTTCACAGTAAACGATAAAAAAGTTGCTGTATCAGTAGCAAAAGGAGAATAAAAGATGTTTCAGGTTACAAAAGATATGAATATCGGCGAAATCCTTGATAACGCAAGAGAAACAGTTCCATTTTTCTTGAATCTTGGTATGCATTGTCTCGGTTGCCCTTCAGCACGTGGTGAAACTGTTGAACAGGCTTGTATGGTTCATGGTGTTGACCCTGACGAGTTTGTTGAAGGCATTAACGCATTCCTTAAAGAAAACGCAAACAAATAATAAAAAAATTCCCCCTAGAAATAGGGGGATTTTGTTCAAAAGAGGTGAGTTAGTTATATGAAACTTGATAGCAGATTAATGGCTATTGCGAATTTAGTCAGAAAAGATAAAATCTTTGCAGATATTGGCACAGACCATGCATATCTTCCTGTGTATTTGGTTGAAAAAGGTGTTATAAAAAAGGCGATTGCTGCAGATTTGCGTGTTGGTCCACTTGAAAATGCCAAACTTGCAGTTGATTCATATAACTACTCTGATAAAATTGAACTTCGTCTTTCTGACGGACTTGATAATTTTAAAGCAAACGAAGTCGAAGAAATTGCCGTTGCAGGTATGGGTGGACTTTTAATTTCTTCTTTTATTGAAAGAACAGATTGGTTGAAAAAAAGTGATATTCACTTGATTTTACAACCAATGACCCATGTTGAAGAACTTCGAAAAGCACTTTTTGACAATGGTTTTATTATTGATAATGAAGTGGTTGCCGAAGATGGCGATAAGCTTTACATAATAATCAGCGCCTATTATTATGGCGACGCAACATCATATACCGATTTTGATTTGATTGTGGGTAGATTGCCTTTAAATAAGGACACCTTATCTATCAAATATCTGTCAAAGATATTTGAAAAATACAATAAGAAGTTAATAGCACTCAAAAAAGCAAATAAAGATTGTGATGATTTAGAAAAGTTAGTAGGGGAGTTGAGTAAATGGCAACAGTAAAAGATGTTTATAATTTTATTGATAAAATTGCACCTTTTAACACACAAGAAGAATGGGACAATGCAGGCCTTCTTGTTGGCAATGAAAATCAAAGTGTAAATAAAATTTTATTTGCCCTTGATATCACAATAGATGTTGTAAATCAGGCTATTAAATATGGTGCTGATTTAATTATTACTCATCATCCTTTGATTTTTAAACCAGTTTCAAAGGTTTTAAGTGATACTATTATTTTTAAACTCATCGAAAATAAAATCAGCATAATTTGTGCTCATACCAATTATGATAAAGCCATTGGTGGTGTCAACGATATTCTTTGTAAAAAAGTTGGCTTTAATAAGTTTGAAAAAGTTGAAAATACTTGCTTAAATATTGCATATAAGGATAAATCGATTTCAGCTAAAGAATTCGTATGTGAAATCAAAACTAAACTTGGTGGAGTTGTAAGATATAATTCTGTTGATAAGAAGATATGTAAAGTTGCCGTTTGCAGTGGCTCAGGAAGTGATTATTTAACACTCGCAAAAGAGTTGAAATGCGACGCCTTACTTACAGGAGATGCTTCTCACCACGCTTTTCTTGATGCAAATGAGATGGGTATTTTATTAGTTGCAGCAGGGCATTTTGAAACTGAAAACATTGCAATTAAACCATTGTTAGAAAAAATACAAAAAGAATTTAATATAAACTGTGTTTTAGCAGTACAAAACACACCTATTATAACGATTTAAGAGGTTTTATGGCATTAGATGGAATTACACTCGGGCTTGTAAAAAACGAGCTTAAAAACTACATTTTAGGCTCTAAAATTGATAAAATACATCAACCTTCAAAAAATGAGTTGGTGTTTATTTTGCGTACCCGAAATGGTGGATATAGACTATATTTATCCTGTGACGGACAAAGCCCAAGAGTACATTTAACAAGATATAATCTTGAAAATCCTAAAACACCACCAATGCTATGTATGTTGCTTCGCAAAAGACTGTGCGGTGCAACTCTTGTTGACATTAAACAGATTAATAATGACAGAATTTTGATTTTTGAGTTTGATGGTACAACTGAAATTGGGGATAAAACAAAATATTATATTATCTGTGAAATAATGGGGCAGAGAAGTAATATAATTCTTTGCGGTAATGATTACAGAATTATTGACGCTATAAAAAGAGTTGACGAAGAAAAGACATCAGTTCGTGAGATTCTGCCTGGGCTCAAATATGAGTTACCACCAATGCAAGAAAAGTGCAATATTTATACGGATAGTTCCGACGTCATTGCAAATACAATTCTATCCACTCCTGAAAAAATGCTCTCAAAAGCTATTTTGGAACGTATTGAAGGCTTCTCACCAATTGTTGCTCGTGAGATTGCATATAGAACCGTATTCGACGATAAGCAAGTCGGTTTGCTTTCTGATATTGAAAAAGAAAGACTTATAGGTGAAATCGAAACAATAAAAAATGAAATAAGTAATAATGAGTTTACATTACTTAATTCTGTTGACGGAGTTCCATTCGATTTTTCATTTACCGACATACGTCAATATGGCAACTCATTCACGAAAAAAATTTATAATTCAATTTCTGAATTATTGGATGATTTTTATTTTGAACAAGATAAGATTAATCGTACTAAAAGAAAAGCCGCTGACTTATTTAAGTTGTTGAATAGTGCGATTGAGAGAACGTCAAGAAAAATTAATAATAGAAGACTTGAACTCGAAAAAAGTGTTAGCCGTGAGCAAATTAGAATTTATGCAGAATTGATTACGGCAAATCAATATCGGTTAACAGAAAAGTCATCAGTTTACAGATTAGAGAATTATTATGATAATAACAATATTATTGAAATTCAGGTAAATCCAGCATTATCACCATTGCAGAATGCTCAAAAGTATTTTAAAGAATATAAAAAGGCTGCTAATGCTGAAAAAATGCTATATTCGCTTATAGAAGATGGTGAACAAGAGCTAATTTATCTTGACACGGTTCTTGATAATTTATCACGCGCAGAAACTGAAAGAGAAATTGCAGAAATTCGTGATGAGTTAGAACAAGGCGGATATTTAAAGATAAAGAAGGGGAATAAGCCAAAAAAAGAAAAGCCTTTACCTCCATTAGAGTTTATGTCCAGCGATGGATTTAAAATTTTAGTTGGAAGAAATAATGTACAAAATGATATTTTGACTTTGAAAACTGCAAAGAATTACGATATGTGGTTGCATATTCAAAAGTATGCGGGTTCACATACAATAATTATCGCCGACAAAAAAGAGATAACAGATATTGCCATTTACGAAGCAGCGTGTATTTCAGTATATTATAGCAAAGCGCAAAACTCATCATCCGTTGCTGTTGATTATACTTTGGTTAAAAATGTTAAAAAGCCTGTTGGCGCAAAGCCAGGTAAGGTAATTTATAACACATATAACACAATTTATGTAACACCGCAAAAAGAGTTAGTTGAAAAACTTTGCATAAAATAAACCGGAAAGAAAAATCTTTCCGGTTTTAATTTTTATACTTCATCAGAAACGAGAATCTCGTTATGACGGAATAAAAGTGACAAGCACCAAATTCCTGCTAATGCAATTACTGTATAAATAATTCGGCTGATTATTGCACCTTGACCACCAAAGAGCCAAGCAACAAGGTCAAACTGAAACAAACCAATTGCACCCCAGTTAATTGCACCGACAATAACAAGAATTAATGAAATTCTGTCAAGCATCATATTCACTCCTTAAAATAAACGTTGGATTTACTTGCACGATTATTATAAGTAAAAATATATGCTTTATTCAAAAAATTAAATTTTTGCTTTTTGTTTTAAAATTTCAACTTTATCAGTTTTTTCCCACATTACATCGCAATCCGTTCTACCAACATGACCATAAGCAGCTAGTTGTTTGTAAATTGGGTTGCGAAGTTTGAGAGTATCAATAATAGCGGCAGGACGAAGGTCGAATACTTCGTTAACAATGTCGCCAAGTTCTGAATCCTTGAGTACACCAGTACCAAATGTGTCAACCATAACTGAAACTGGTTTTGCAACACCGATAGCATAAGCTAACTGGATTTCACACTTTTTAGCAAGACCTGCAGCAACAATGTTTTTAGCAACATATCTTGCAGCATAAGCAGCTGAACGGTCAACTTTTGTCGGGTCTTTGCCAGAGAAAGCGCCACCACCGTGACGAGAATAACCGCCATATGTATCAACAATAATCTTACGACCAGTAAGACCTGAGTCACCCATAGGACCACCGATTACAAATCTACCTGTTGGGTTTACAAAAATCTTTGTGTTTTCGTCAATAAGATTTGCAGGGATAATTGGGTCAATAACATATTTTTTAACGTCTTCACGAATTTGTGAGAGTTCAACATCTGCACTATGCTGTGATGATACAACAATGGTATCAATTCTAACTGGATTTCTGTCATCGTCATATTCAACAGTAACCTGAGTTTTACCATCAGCACGAAGATATGCGAGTGTACCGTCTTTTCTAACCTTTGTGAGTTGAACTGCAAGCTTGTTTGCAAGTGAAATAGGCATTGGCATAAGCTCAGGTGTTTCATCACAAGCAAAACCAAACATCATACCTTGGTCACCAGCGCCATTAAGGTTATAGAAATCATCATTACCTTCTTTGATTTCCATTGAGTTGTCAACGCCAAGAGCAATGTCAGATGATTGTTTGTCAAGTGCAACAAGAACTGCACAAGTGTTACCATCAAAGCCTTTTGCACTATCGTCATAACCAATTTCAAGAATAGTGTTTCTAACGATTTCAGGGATATTAACCTGTGCCTTTGATGTGATTTCACCCATAACAAGAACTTGTCCTGTTGTAACAGTTGTTTCACAAGCAACACGTGACATTGGGTCCTGTGAAAGCATTGCGTCAAGAATAGAATCAGAAATTTTATCACAGATTTTATCAGGATGTCCCTCTGTTACTGATTCTGAAGTAAAAAGAAACTTTTTCATTTTTTGTAACTCCTTTATTTTAAATATGAATTATTAACTGAACTGAAAACAAATAAAAGCGGTCACAGTATGACCGCTTCAAAGAAAACCTCATCTTTCGGTCTTACCGCAGGATTTAGCACCTTGCATAAAGCAGGTTGCCGAGCTTCACAGGGCCTGTCCCCTCCGCTACTCTTAATAAGGAAATATTCATTTTTGCACGAGTTATTATATCAGCAATTACCCGTAAAGTCAATATATTTGCTATGTTATTTTGAAATAGCCCAGGCATTTTTTATGAATGGAGTTATTTCCTCAAACATCCACTCCTTTTCCGAGTTGACTATGCTTGTTGGGTCATTGATAAAAAACCTGCCGTCCTCATGGGCTCTCAAAACAACATAGTGAGCCGAAGAAGAAAGCTTACCCTTTTCCACATAGCAAATTACAACCTTACCCTCGTTAAGAGCTGATGTGATTTTCTCAGCTGAAGCTTCAAGCTTTGCACTTATGAGCCCAAGCTTTTCGGCACCCTCCTTCATAATTGCAGACGAGGTGCCCTTTCCCTTTTTATAAAAGCCGTTTTCAAGTGAGAAGGCAACAACCTTATCGGGAGAAAAGCCCTCATCACCGGTGAGATAATAACCGACCATTGCAAGACAAACAGGAGCATCACCGTTCACACCTACAATATCATCACCGTACTGAAGGTAGCCCCACTGCTTATCCCACTGAACAAAAAGAGGTATTTCCTTTGTTCTTTTGTATTTTTTTAGGTTAACCTCTCTGACCTTATCCTTTTCGTCAAAATAAGAGGCAACGAAATCTGCTGTTTCAAAATTTTCGTTGTAAAGCCTCTGAAGACTCTCGGGATGTGCCGACACATCCACAAGCTGAGCCTTATCTGCAATTTTATCCTTATCCGAAAGCGGAGAAGGTGCAACACCCGTTTTATCAAGCACTGCCATAAGTATACACGCGCACACCGCAACAATAACTGTTGCATAAAGCACTATGCTGCTTGCCTTAATCACAGGACTGACCTTCTGCTTGTGTATAAACTCCTTTTCAAAGCTTGTAAGAGGATCTTCCTGTTTGTTTTTTCTATTTAATATGCTCATTTTTCCTCCCTGAGTCCTTACACGCTATACGCCCAGATGTTAAGT
>CALEJD010000052.1 GCA_937898195.1 uncultured Clostridia bacterium
ATTCTACCATAGGAGGTCTGTTTTTTCTATTGTCCGTTTTTACTGGACTTGTGCAACTTCTCTCTAATTTTCTTTCCTTGCAATGTCCATAAGTTAGTGTTTTAAAATTACTGCCTTATGTGGCGTCAGCAAATCTGTATCCCTTTAATTTTGTCTTTTTATGAAATTGCCACACAATCAGTAGCGCCCACAGTAATACCATTTATTGTAACAGGCTTGTCAGTGTAGTTAACATAAACCTTGATACTGTTGTTATATTCAGTGCAATAAACACCATCTTGCACTTTATCGTGAGCAGTCATTCGTGCATCACGGATTGTAGCAAGTGCGGAGTTGGCTTTGGTGTAAAGAGCAACAACATCGTTTATATTTTTGTCATAATAATAGTTTGCATCAAGTGTATCGTCATAAACCGAGCAATACCACAAAACATTTGGCAGACATCCATATTCAACTGATTTAAGGAATGAAGTTGTCATATTTTCAGAACTGTTCATAGCAGGGGCACTATATTCACAAATGCCGTGAAGCATCATTTGAACAAATGGAATTCCAATATAGGCGTTACTCTCATTTGCTTTAACAGGTGCCATTGGAATTTCTGAAACAATGTCCGCTGATTTGATTGCATAGAAATTGCCTGTGTCAATCATCAATTTCTTCGATGTTGCAAGAACGGGTAATTGAGCAAAAATCTCTTTGTTTGAAACTGTTCTTGAATAGAAATCAGAAGAATAGTCCGAATAGAGATAAGCACCTATGTCGTTGAGCGCATATCCGTCAAAGTTAATGTCGAAGGACGCATGGAGAGTATCTTCAACCTTCTTTTCAACTTTGTTCATAGAAACAAAACTCTGTGCAGAGAAAGCTGATGGAAAAGCTGCTTCTTTATTCTTGGCGAGTTTTATATTCTTATTATTTAAGTTAGTAGCATTCTGTGAACTTGTGTAATCAAAGTTTAGAATGTCTGTGTCAAGATAGAGTGAGAATTTCTGGCTGTTGAGATATGAATAAAGCTCGTTAAATTCTTTGTCTTTACCAAGATTTTTAGCAAAGTCACCGAAATCACTGTTTGAACCGTTGTTAGCGTTGCCATAGAGCCCGTTATATCTGAGAATTGCATTGTTGACACCCTTTGCTTTAAGAAGCGTCATAAGGTCCTTTGCCTGTGCAAAATTTGATAATGCGGTGTATTTGTTTTTAGCATTTACATATCCACCTTGCAAAGAAACCACAAGTGGAAGTGCTTTTGACTGTGGCTCAACTTTTTTAGTTGAAAGAACTGAGTTTCTGATAAGATTTTCACGACAAGCAGTTGCCATTCCCGAATATGTTGCAGATTTACCTGAAAGGAATCTGTAACAAAGAGTAATCTCATTTTTATAAGTATATCCGTAAGTTTTATTTACAGAATTCTTGTTTTGTTGCTTATAAATATCAGTTGTTCTGAATGATGCGTTGACGCTGTTGAGAGAATTTTCACCATTTCTGTTTGCATTGATTTCTGCGATTGAATCACCTTGTTCAATAATGCAAAGGAATGCACCATTACCACGCTTCATACCAAAAGCGCCAACAAGACAATTTGATTTTTCAATGCTGTCAGTTGTTGCAAGGTCATTGCCATAAACTGAAAGAGAAATAGGGTTGAATTCTGCATCTTCAACACCTGTCATAATAAGAGCGCCACTGCCGTCTGGCACAAAGATATAATCTTCTGCGCCACTTTGCTCATAAGCACCAAAATCACCGAGCACCTTGATTTTTTCAAGATAAACACCTTTTGGAAGTGACAAGGTATTCATACTAACATTCACAAAGAATGAACCGTCACGAAGTGTATAAATAACAGTTAAATCTGCTCTGATTTGGTCTTTTTTAAGGTCGTCAATATTTATTTTGCCTGTTTCTGCGTCGAGTGACATTGCATATTTAACAGATACATTGTTTTCGCCCACAGTATAACTTGCATTGCCGAATGCTACCGAATTATCCTGTGAATTGAGCACATAGACATTCTCATCACCATTTGAGAGAGTGATTTCAACAGCAGAACTGTTAAGACTTTTTGTCAGCTCAGGTTGGGGGAGAGTTGTCCATAAATTGCTTGAGTTAGTGTCTTTGATTGCAACTGTCATTGATGTCTTGTCAAAGAACATTTCAATAAGACCTGATTTGCAAACGGACTCATAATTGTTCAAAGCAGTTTTATGAACGATATCACCCTTGTTTTCTGCAATAATTATGTTCTCGCTTTTCATTCTTGCGTTTTTTGTTGAAATATCAGCACCACAAGCAGAGAAAAGCATTGTCACAAGACAGATGATTGATATTATTTTTATAAAATAAGTATAACGAGATTTTCTCATAAAAATACTCCTGAATATGTATTTCGTTCATTTTAACATATTTTTATAAAAATATCAAATTTTATCCAATAAGTCGTTTTCGCATATCAGAAAGTATGATTTTTTCTCTGCGAGAAACCTGAACCTGTGACACTCCAAGAATATTTGCAGTTTTGCTTTGAGTGAGTCCGTCAAAATACCGAAGTCGGATAAGCTTGCGGTCGTTTTCATTTAAACAGTTTAAAATTTGTTCAATAGAAAGTCTGTCATCAATGGGTGAATATTCGTCATCTGCGGGGACATCAATTTGTTTTTCATCGTCGTCTTCAGATGTAAGAGATATAACGGGTTGTGATATGCATAAAAGTTGAGCTGCTTCGGAAATGGATATACCCATTTTTTCTGCAATTTCAGAAATTGTTGGCTCAACACCTAATTGCTTTTCTAATTCTTCTTTGACAAATTGCAATTCTCGTGCCTTTTCTTTGAGAGTACGACTGATTTTAACTGCTCCACCATCACGGAATAAACGACGGATTTCACCTAAAATAGACGGTACGGCATAGGTCGAAAAAGCAAATCCTAAACTTTCGTCAAAACCATCAGCGGCTTTAATGAGCCCAACACAACCAGAAGAATATAAGTCTTCATAGTCAATGCCCTTGCCGATGAAACGAGATGCGCAACTGCCAACAAGCCCTAAATTATTAAGTATAAGCTCGTCCCTTGTCATTTTGTGCGACCACAAATCTTTTTGCAAAGGGTAACAGTTGTGCCAACACCGACTTTTGAGCGGACGGATAGCTTGTCCGTAAAGCTTTCCATAACAGAAAAACCAAGTCCGGCTCTGTCACCACCGAGAGTTGTGAAAAGTGGCTCACGAGCTTTTTTGATGTCGCTTATGCCACAACCGCGGTCACGAATAGTAATAATCACTCTGTTGTCGTCGTGAATTTTAACACCTATGTAGATTTTGCCAACAGAATTGCGATATCCGTGAACAATACAGTTAGTAACTGCTTCGCTGACGGCAGTTTTTATATCATTGATTTCTTCAACTGTAGGGTCGAGCTGTGCCGCAAAGGCTGAAACGGTTGCTCTCGAAAAACTTTCGTTGACAGAACGGCTGTCAACCACCATGCGAAATTCGTTTATAATCATTTCTTTTCACTTCCTTTTTTTATATTGGCAATTCGGTCAAGTCCTGCAAGACGCATAACCTTATATGAATTGTTTGAAAGCCCTGTCACTTCAAGCTCACCACCGAACTCGTTTAAGAGTTTATATCGTCCCATAACAAGACCAATTCCAGAGCTGTCCATAAAAGTCACATCAGAAAAATCAAGAATAACTGTTTTAGGACGGCAATTCTCAATTCTGTCATCAATGTCAAGACGAATGGGCAGGGTGGTGTGATGGTCAATTTCACCACACAAACGGCAGTTAAGCGTTTCGTTTTCGAATTCAATTTTTACACTCATTTTAAACACTCCTTTTTGATACATTGTATTACTTAAAGAATAAAAAAATTGTCATAAAAAAGGAACGATTCACAAATCGTCCCTTTTGCTTTTAATCATCATATAATGCCTGAAAAATAAATCTTGTGGTAAACATAACGCCTTTGATAAATGCGTTGCGTTCTTTGACTTCGCCAAGAGAAAATGTTGCATTGTCATATTCTTCTAACAATGCTATTTGCACGGTGTTGAGATTTTCTCGAAGAGTATTCTCTGCAACTGCACAAGCTTCTTTAATTCTTTTGTCTTCGTTACTGTCTTTTAAAGGGACTTCAAACAAATAATAGTCCCACAAATCTTTTAAATCTTCTCGCATAATAAAACCTCCTCTCCAACACAATAACACAATATCGTGTTATTGTCAACACGTTTTTGTGTTATGAGATATAATAATTATGAGGTGATTATATGAAATATATATATCCAAGAGTAAGAGATTTAAGAGAAGATAATGACCTTACCCAAGAGAAACTTGCTCAGAAATTAGATTTGCATTTGACACAATATAGAAGATATGAAACAGGTGAGAGTGAAATCCCCACACATATAATAAAAGAATTGGCTATTTTATATGGTGTTTCTGCTGATTATTTAATTGGACTAACAGACAAACCATAAATAATGTAGGGGCGATTCACGAATCGCCCGAAAAAATAAGATGTCAAACTATAAACGGGCGATTCGTGAATCGCCCCTGCATATTACTACGTTGAATAATATTTAACTTTGTATTTTGAATTTCAAAAAACTCTTGACATTTATGGAATCTTTTGTTATCATATTCAAGCCGCATATTAGGGGGTAGTATGTCCTTTTATAAAAAATACATACTGCAAGTGAATTTTCCACCCTCGATAGCGAGTCTATATTTAAGGTAGGTTAGAAAAATGTACGCAATCA
>CALEJD010000053.1 GCA_937898195.1 uncultured Clostridia bacterium
ATATGATAAAGCTTATAACACAGTTCGCTGCAACTGTGATTGCTGCCGCTTTTCTACCTTTTTTATCAGAGATAAAGCCCATAATTACCTGTGAAAGAGCCATACCGATAGGGTATAAAGTGAGAGCTTGGCTAACTTGATTAACACTTACAAGGTCTAAAAACTCTTTTGTATTTGCACCATAAACGCTTTGTGCATATCCGTGGGTGAGAATTGCCTGATAATTCATACTACCCACAACACCGATACCTGCAAGGGCAAAGCAGATGAATACCCAACGAAGTTGTTTGTGGCTGAAACCGAATTTGAGAGCATCTATAAGTCCGCCTTGTGAATCCTGTGCAGATTTGAGAAGTTTCTCTGCTTTTATTTCTTCTTCGGTCATACTAAGATAACGAATTCTTGACTCGATAAATGCGTCAGTTTCTCTTGCACAAAGAAGTGCAACAAGTGAAACAACAATACCAACAACTGCAGGAATCATATAAACATTGCGCCATTCACCTGCACTTTGCATTAGCATACGGCGAAGAACAGGAACTAGCATAACTGCCATATTTGCGAAGAATTTAACTACAGAATATGTAATCGCACGACTCTTAGCCGGTGCAGTTTCCATAATATACACAACGTGCATATCGTGGGGCACGAAGAAAAGAATCATACAAGCGCCGATAAAATACATTATTACATTGCCTGAAAGGAAAATAACAAACAATGCCAGCGCCATTCCAAATGTGTTGATAATAAGGAATGTTTTTCGACCAAAACGGTCAGCAAGTGGCCTGTAAAGAATACCAACAATCTGGAATGGTATTGCCACAACATTCAAAAGGTTGAGAATAGTAACCGCACTTTCGCTTTTGAAAAACTCGTTGGCGATTTCGGTTTGCATAAGTGAGTTTATTTGAGATGCAATTTCGTCAACGGCATAAATAAGTGCAATAATTAAAACAAGATACCAGAAATATGTATTGCTTTTTGGCCTTGCTTTTTGTTTTTGCCAATATTTAAGCTCTTTTGCCTTGCGTAATTCCTTTTTCTTGATTTGTTCAGGAGTTAAAACCTTACTCATAAAAAATCCCCTTTCATAATTGTATTGTAACATAACAAAAACAAAAATAAAAGGGGAATATTTTATCTATTCAGCATCCACACCATAAAATTGAGATATGCAGCAAAGGTTACCCAAATTAGATAAGGGATTTGCAAAATTGCTGCTAAACGGTCGGTTTTGTGGAAGATATAAATCATAGCAATTATAAGTGCCCACAAAATGAGAATCCAGACAAACGCAAAACCATAGGCTTGTAAGTTGAAGAAAATAAGACTCCAGAAGAAATTGAAAAACAGTTGCGCACCCCATATTATTAGCCCGTGATTTCTCTCTTTGGTTGGTGGCGAGAGCCAAATTCTTGCTGCGCTGATACCCATAAGAGCATATAGAATAGTCCATACAATAGGGAAAACAATGTCGGGTGGAGTAAGTGCAGACTTTTCGACGGCATCATAAGCATCCATACCCATTGACGTGAATAGTCCCGCAACAACACCCACCAGCTCAGTAAAGAGAATAAATAAACCATAAGTTTTTAATTTGCTTTTATCCATATTTATCACCCCGTATATCTTATGTGGCAAGAAATACTATTATTCAAAAGTTGATTTTATATGTATATTTATGTTAAAATAAAAAGAAAATATAAAAGCAAAGGAAAATAAAAATGAAAATTACAAATGATATTAAATATATCGGTGTTAATGACCATCAGATAGACTTGTTTGAAGGTCAATATGATGTGCCAAATGGAATGGCATATAACTCTTATGCAATTATTGATGAGAAAATTGCAATAATGGATTCAGTTGATGTGAATTTTACAAATGAGTGGCTCTCTAACATCAAAAACACATTGGGTGAAAGAACACCTGACTACTTGATTGTTCAACATATGGAGCCTGACCATTCTGCAAATATTCAAAACTTTGTTAATGAATATCCAAATGCTAAAATTGTTGCATCAGCGGCAGCATTTAAAATGATGAAGCAGTTTTTTGGAACAGATTTTGCAGACAGACAAATAGTAGTGGGCGAGGGAGATACACTTTCTCTCGGTAAACATAATCTGACTTTCGTGACAGCTCCAATGGTGCATTGGCCAGAAGTAATTGTTACTTATGACAGCACCGATAAAGTGCTTTTCTCTGCTGACGGTTTCGGCAAATTCGGTGCACTTGATATAGAAGAAGACTGGGCTTGTGAAGCAAGAAGATATTATATTGGAATTGTGGGTAAATACGGCGCACAGGTGCAAGCACTTCTTAAAAAGGCATCTGCACTTGATATAGAAATTATTTGCCCATTACACGGCCCTGTACTTTCAGAAAATCTTGGCTATTACATCAATCTTTATGATATATGGTCAAGCTATGGCGTTGAAAGTGACGGAATTGTTATTGCATATACATCTGTTTATGGCAACACTAAAAAAGCAGTAGAAAAACTTGCAGAAATGCTTAAAGAGAATGGTTGCCCAAAAGTAGTAGTTAACGACCTTGCACGCTGTGATATGGCAGAAGCAGTTGAAGATGCTTTTAGATATGGCAAAATTGTTCTTGCAACAACTACTTATAATTCAGATGTATTCCCATTTATGCGCGAATTTATAAATCACCTTGTTGAGCGTGGTTATAAAAATCGTACAATAGGATTTATCGAAAATGGCTCTTGGGCACCGGTGGCTACAAAAGTTATGACTAAAATGCTTGAAAAGTGCAAAAACTTAACATATACCGAATCAACGGTTAAAATAATGTCTGCATTAAATAGCGATAGCGAAAAACAGTTAAAGGCATTGGCGGACGAACTTTCTTAAAAACTTTTAAGGGAGGTGAAAAAATGAAATATGTTTGTGATATCTGTGGTTGGGTCTATGACGAAAAAAAGGGTTCACCAGAAAACGGTATTCCAGCAGGAACAAAGTTTTCTGACCTTCCCGAAGATTTTGTTTGCCCACTCTGTGGTGTAGGTAAAGACAATTTTTCAGAAGAATGAATAAAAAAAGAAGCATTCCGTGTGGAATGCTTTCTCTTTTATATATGGTCTTTATATCTTTCTGCTGTAATAACTCCGTCTTCAACGTGTATTTTGCATATTCTTGCGTTTCTCGCATCAAATGCACTTGCATTTAATCCGTTATCATAATCACGAGCATGATAAATTGCATACCATTGACCGTCTTCGTGAATCAAAGAGTGGTGGCCTGTGCCTTCTTCAAACTCATTTGCTTTAAGAACGGGGTGATATGTGTTATCGTCAGGATATTTCTCAAATTTAATTTTTGTAAGGTCTGTTTCATTAGTTTTTGCTCTTGCGTAGCCGATATAATATGTAGGTTGTTCAAAGCAGTTGCCTGAATACATAAGATAATGCCAATCGCCCTCTTTGAAATAAAAAGCACCTTCGATTGTGTGCCAATGCTGACCTTTTTTATAGCGGTCACGACAATAAATATCTTCGTCAAGAGTTGGCTCAACAACTAAAACGGGATTGCCAGCAGGGGTGAATGGGTCAAGCATCTTGTCAACATAAATGCAAGTGCCGATTCGCTCACCCTCAAAGCGATTTGCAGAATAGAAAAGGAATAGCCCTGCTTCATTCTGAACAATGTGAGAATCAATTGAAAATGGGTGTAAAATCTGTTTTGTGCCTGTAAATGGACCAAGGGGATTATCTGCAACAGATACGTGCATAGCGCCTCTGTGACCACCTTTATCGGGTGTGTCGTTATAAATCTCAATTGAGTTATACATATAAAACTTGCCGTCAAGCTCAATAACACTTGGTGCCCAGAATGAATCGTGATTTGGCACAGTCATAACAACGCCGTGATATTCCCAACCATCAAAAAGGTTGTCTGAATGATAAGCATAAATTGCGTCGTGCCCTGTAACATAGATGTAATATCTTCCGTTACTTTTTAAAATATAGGGGTCGGCTTGACCCACATAATGTGATTTATCAACCTTTAATAAATGCATATTTAATTTTCTCCCTATTTGTTTAGCGAATTTTAGCCATTATACCACACATAAGAAAACAATTCAATTAAAGATGGATATTTATTATTATTCAACAAATTTAAATTTGTCTAATTCTTTTCGTAGGGGCTGGCGAGTCTCACCTGCCGGTTCGGTCGGTGCTTCTGCTTCACAGAGGTGTCCACCGGACACCCGCACCCCCGACAGCCCGTGGCAAAGTGTGCAAACAAATTACAACGGGTCGTCGAGACGCCGACCCCTACAACGTACCAAATTGGTTATATCTATAATTGCAACGCAGTTCCAACACTTTGCATTTTGCGTTTTGCACTCTGCACTCATCCCGACAAACCCCAATTTGTCAAAATCTTATTTATAAATAAAAAAATCGCCCCAAGGGACGAAAAAGACATAAAAAAAGAAGTAACCCCCAAGGTCGACGTTTCTTTACACGCCTTTCACGGACCGGGGGATTACTTCTGTTCACTCTTGATATCTAACATCATTTGAGCTTCCTCTCTTTCTTAAATTTTTTTGCCTTCATTTGAACTTGATTCTCTTTAACATTGATTTCAAATTATTCTCGAAAAGCGAGATTCTTTAATGTTTTAGAATTATTTACGAAGGCTTTGAAAGTATCTCTTAATTATAAAACTTAGTTTGCAAACATTTATCTATATTAAATTCACTTTATTCTGTTTTAGAATAAGTGTTGCTTTTCGTCTGTGCTGTTTGCTACACTTTATTATCTTTTAAACTAAGATTTATTATCAGAGATTTCAGGATTTCTTACCTGTACATTGGAACCACCTTATCCTTTTTTGCTTAACCTTTTGGTTCTGCTTTGAATTGGTTTTTTACCTGTACATTGGAATCACCTTTTCCTTTCTGTGTCTATAATATAACACGAAAAAACACAGATTGCAATATGTAATTTTGTACAAAGTTAACACTTTTTAATTATTTATTTCGCAGATTTTGTGTATTGTGCTCACAAAACTTTGCAAAAACTATTGACTTTTAGATTTTAATTTGATATTATTAATATGTTGGGTGTCTTCAAAGACACTATTTTTTTGTCGAAAAAAGGGGACTTGTTCAAAATGAGCAAGTCCCTTAATTTATTGTTTTAATTTCTTTTTCTTATTATAAGTTATAAAATAGGCAACTGTCTGTGCTATAAATGTAACACCCCAAGAGATTGCATAAGACATATAAAGATATTCAGGGGTGTGGAACTCTGGAATCTGGAATATGGTGTATATCCAACCGATACGGATACCACAAACACCGAGAACTGAAATAAACATCGGTGCAAATGAGACACCCATACCACGAAGTCCACCACCTGAAACATCCATCATACCTAAAAGACAATACGCAAGGCACAAGCATTTAAGTCGCACCATACCATAGCTTATTGCTTCAACCGAGTCGGGAAGATAGATTTTCAAAAGATGCGGACCTGCAAGATAAACGCCTATTGATACTACCAAACCTATAACAAACACACTTGACATACATAAAAGGAAAACCTTTTTTGCTCGTTTATATTGATTAGCGCCGATATTTTGTCCCGTGAAATTGAGCGTAGTCTGATGGAAAGCGTTAAGGCAAACAAACATAAATCCTTCAATATTGAGTGCTGCTGCGTTGCCCGACATTACAACTTCACCAAATGAGTTGATTGAAGATTGAATAACTACATTTGATATAGAGAAAAGTGAGCCTTGAATACCTGCAGGTAATCCGATTTTAATAATCTGCATAAGTTCGTCTTTATAAAAACGAAGTTTTGAGAATTGCAATTTGCAAGCATCATTTCTCTTTACAAGAGCAATAACAACCAATACAGCAGAAACCGCTTGAGAAATTGTTGTTGCCAATGCAACACCTGCAACATTAAGGTCAAAAACTGTAACAAAAATCACATTGAGAGCTACATTGATAACCCCTGCGATAGTCAAGAAAATGAGAGGTGATTTTGTGTCACCACTTGCACGAAGAATTGATGCACAGAAATTATAGAGCATCATAAAGATTATTCCCGCAAAATAAATCTTCATATAAAGAGCAGAAAGTGGAAGCACATTTTCAGGTGTATCCATCCAACGCAAAAATGTTTCTGAACAGAGAATACCAACAATGGTTAGAATAATGCCACCCAAAAGTGCTGTTGGAATAGCAGTGTGAATTGCACGGTGGACTTTTTTATTATCTTCTGCACCCAAAGCCTGTGCAACTGCAACACCAGTACCAACTGAAAGACCAATAAAAAGATTTACAATAAGGTTGGTAATAGCACCTGTTGCACCAACAGCCGCAACAGAGATGCTACCACAGAACTGACCAACAATAATAAGGTCTGCCGCGTTAAAAAGTAACTGTAAAAATCCTGTGAGCATAATTGGGATTGTATATGAAATTATATTGTGGAACAATGGCCCACGAGTCATATCGATAATTTTGTTTCGTGCCAAAAATAAAACTCCTAAATAAAAATTCAATAAATTATATCATATTTATATCTATTCTTCAACGAAAAAGCCAAGTGAAGCATACAAAAAAGCGCTTTAAGAGACTAAAATATTTTGTTAAAACTGTTGCATTGGTAAAACATTAGCAGTATAATATTTTTAAGGGAAATTTTAGTAAGGAGATTGGATTTATGGAAAGAACCTATGTTCCTTTTCAGGATTGGCCTGAAAAATCAAAACAGATTGAATATACTGAAAGCACACCTTTGCTCAATAGTGACGGCACATTGAATGCTAAGGGTTGGGCAAGACACAATGTTTTTGAGTATGACAGAAATCTTGTAAAAAAAGGTCTCATCAGCAGAAAAGAATGGGATTTTTATCAGGTTTCTAACGGTAAACTCACAGTGCAGCTCAACTTTGCAAACATCAATATGGCGGGCTTTGTAACAGCAAAGCTTATTGACATTGAACACGGCAACGAAATCATTGACTGCACAAAATTCTTCTTGGGTGACAAGTTTATTCCACCAAAGAAAGGTGATGTGCCAAACCGTCTTAAGTTAACTACAGGCGGTGCAGAAGTTGATTTTGACACAAAAGAAACTTCAAGAAGACTTTGGTTCAGATGTGTTACAAAAGACAGAGGCGTTGTTGAATGTGATTTCACAATGGATATTCCAGAAGGTTTTGAGAATATCACAACAGTTCTTCCATTTAAAGAAGACCCTACACGCTACTTTATGACAACAAAGCAACTTGGTATGCCTTGTGCTGGCACTATGAGAATCGGCAACGATACTTATGACTTCTCAAAAGAAGATACATTTGCTTTCCTTGACTGGGGTCGCGTAAATACTATTCACGAAATGGTTTGGTATTGGGGCGCAGGTGCACAATATCTCACTGATGCAAAAGGCGATAAGCACCTTTTCTCATTTGAAATTACTTGGGCAATCGGTGACGAAAGCAATGCAACTGAAACTTGCTTGTTCTTCGATGGTAAAGCACATAAATTCGGCGCAGTTGATGTTGAAACATTCCCTAAAGATGATAAATATATGGAACCTTGGAAGTTTATCTCTGAAGACGGCAGATTTAACCTTACAATGACACCATTCTTCGATTATCATACAGATTTGGACTTGAAAATCGGCAGAATGCACACACATCAGGTTCACGGACTTTGGAATGGCGATGTAACTTTGGATGACGGCACAAAGCTTGAAATCAAAGATATGTACGCATTCTGTGAATATGTTGAAAACAGATGGTAATTAAATAAATAAAAAAATGCGGAGTCTTATCACTCCGCTATTTTTTACCTTTTAAGATTTAAGATTTCGTCGATTGGACCTTTAAAATCCTTTGAGATGTTTCCAAGTGGTTTGCCGTTTTTAATAAAGCCACCGAATACCATACCCTTTTTGTCTGTTGACATCTGGAATTTAGAAATGACATTCGTGAGTTCTTTCTTCATATCTTTATTCTTGAGATATTCACAGTTGTCAATGGTAATTTCAATAGTTGTATCAGGGCTTGCTGTAACTGTGATTTCCATTGTATCATCATTTGTTACAGTATAATCAACATTTGCACTGATGTCACCCTTAACAATATCCTTGAACTTGATTACATAAGTTCTGTTTTGTGGTACAATTGATGAGTCACCATCTGCTTTTTCGATTTTAAATGAAATCTTGTTGCCGTCTTCACTAACTGTGAAAGCAGTTTTGAGATATTCACCATTCTGATATGAAAGTGTTTCACCGTCATCTTCATAAAGTGTGAATGTGTTATTGCCACGATAAACTAAAAGTTCAAGAACTTCAGGGTTTGAACAGTCATTTGTTCTGTCGTTAGCGCTCATTGGAATAATTGCACCTTCACGAGCGAGAACAGGAATATTCTCAATATCACGATACATTTTAACGAATTTGTTGCCTTCGTAAATTCTACCTGTGAAAATATCTGTATATCTTCCTTCAGGAATCCACACATTAACTCCTGCAAGATTAGTTTTGAGTGATGTGTGCTCTGTAATTGGAGCAACAATCATTTCAGTACCAAAGAAGAATTCATTTTTGCAGTTATATGCATTTTCGTCAGTTGGATAAGCATAATACATAGGCTCACAAATTGCTCTGCATTCAGTATGTGTGCGATAGTTCATTGTGTAGATATATGGTAAAAGCTTATGTCTGAGACGAAGCGCATCCTTTGCAATTCTCTCAACAGGACCGCTATAATTCCAAGGCTCTTTACCTGCAAATTCGTTGTTTGTTGAGTGAAGTCGCATAACAGGGCTATAAATACCTAACTGTACCCAACGAAGATAAAGCTCGTCGTCTTTTTTACCCATACAGTGACCGCCGATGTCGTGACTCCACCAAGGATAAGCAATATTAGATGCAGTTGCAGTAAATCCTGGCTGGAAATCGAGACTCTTCCAAGTCTGTGTTGTGTCACCAGAGAAGCCTAATGGATAGCGTTGGCTACCTGCACCACAGAAGCGAGAGAGAATGAGCGGACGGTGATTATCCTTTGCATTGTCAAGGAAATGATAGTGGTTGAGTGCCCAAAGTGGGTCAAGTCCCGGTGTTTTTGTGTTGTTGCCCTGTTGCCAGTCAATCCACCAGAAGTCAACACCCTTTTCTTCAAATGGTCTGTGAAGAATATCAAAATAGTTTTCTGTGAATTTCTTGTCTGTAATATCAAACTCAACAGGCTTTTTGTCTTGAGGGTTTTGTCCCATAGCCTTGCACATATCTTCATATTGATTTTCAAACCAACGCACGCCCATTGATGGGTGAATGTTGAATGTAATATGATAGTTATCTGCTTTGAGCTTGTTAAGGAATTCTTCATAGTCAGGGAAAAGGTCTGTGTTGAAGCTATAACCAGTCCAACCTGCTGACCAGATATCATAGATATATTCCCAAAGGTTAAGATGCTTTGTCATTTTGTGAGCATCTTTGCCGAATTTCTTCTTAATGTCAACCCAGTGCCAGTCCATATCAACAGTTGCAACTGTAATTGGCACTTCTTCGTCTTTGAATTTATCCATAAGAGTTAAATACTCTTCTTGTGTATATGCCTTATATCTGCTCCACCAGTTAGAGAGAGCATAACGGGGGATAAGTGGCACTTTGCCTGTTAATTTATAAAGGTCAGTTGTAGCACCTATGTAGTCGTTGCCATAAGCAAAATAATATTCATCCTTTTCTTTGTTGTCGCGCGGTAAAATTGTGCCGTCTTCTTTAAGCACAAGTGTTTTGCTGTCGTCAAGAATTGCAACACCGTCTTTTGAACAAACACCGTCGTTTAACTTGATGATACCCGCAGTAATATCAAGAGTACGGCAAGTGCCTTTAAGGTTGCCAGACTTGAAATTATAATTAATTCTGCCATCATTCAATGTGATGCTCTTCATTTTGTTTGCACTAAGAGAATATGTAAATGTTGTGCTTTCTGTCTTGATTTCAACAAGACCATTTGCTTCTTTGACTTCAAAAGATGCGTCACAGAAATCTCTGAACCATACACTCTGTGTTGGTTCGTCACAGAATTTAGCATTTTTCTGATTTTCAACTCTCAAAAGGCAAGGTGTGATAACTGTAAATCTTGTGTTGCCACGAATAATAGTCTGTTCACTCTTTGCAACAGGAGAGCAATCTATTTTAAAACGCTTTGCATAGCTATCCATAAAAATCCCCTTATCATATAGATTCTGTTCACATTAAATTATATATCTAATACCTATTAAAGTCAATAAACATAAGTATTGTATATTATCAAAATAAATGATAAAATAAATATATTACAAAAAGCAAAGGACATAAAACTTATGAAATTTATATCTTGGAATGTTAACGGCTTTCGAGCTTGTTTAAATAAAGGCTTTGAAGACTTTTTTAAAAATGAAGATGCAGATTTTTTCTGTATTCAAGAAACTAAAATGCAACCGGGTCAGGCAGAGTTCATAACCCCTGATTATCACCAGTATTGGTATAGTGCAGAGAAAAAGGGATATTCAGGCACAGCGATTTTTGCAAAACACGAGCCAATAAGTGTGACTTATGGTTTAGGTGTCAAAGAGCACGACCACGAGGGTAGAGCAATTACACTTGAATATGAGAATTTCTATCTTCTCTGTGTTTATACACCAAATTCTCAAAGAGAACTTACACGACTCGATTATCGAATGACTTGGGAAGATGCTTTGCGTGAATATATGCAGAAGCTCGACAGCAAAAAGCCTGTGATTTATTGCGGTGACTTGAATGTTGCTCACCAAGAAATTGACCTTAAAAACCCAAAGACAAATCACCACAATGCAGGATTCACCGACGAAGAAAGAAACAAGTTCACAGAGCTTTTAGATGCAGGGTTTACTGATTCTTTTCGTTATCTTTACCCTGAAAAAATACAGTATTCTTGGTGGAGTTATATGTTCCACGCAAGAGAAAAGAATGTAGGGTGGCGCATTGACTATTTTGTTGTTTCAGACCGCCTTGCACCAAAACTTAAAGAAAGTACAATATATACTGACATAATGGGTAGTGACCATTGCCCGGTTGGAATTGAAATTGACATATAAAAATAAGACCTTGTTTTAAACAAGGTCTTTTTAAAATCAACATTTTTCAAAAATCTTGTTGTTCAGTTTGTGTTTTTAATTATTTATAATTGCCTTGTAACTTAAAGGAGGTTATAATAATGAATACAGACAAAATTTACGCAGAATCAGTAGCAAAGGAGTATGCACCAAAAGATAATTCAAAAATTGTTGCACTCCGTAAACTTGACCAAAAGGCAAAGATGCCGGCAACAGTATTTACTTACACTTTTGGTATTATATCTTCACTTGTTGCAGGTCTTGGAATGTGTCTTTCAATGCAGGTGATTGGTGGAACAACAATCCTTACTATTCTTGGTATTGTAATTGGTATTATCGGATTTATCGGTATGGGTGTAAATTATCCAATCTATAAGAAAAAACTTGAAAAAGGCAAGCAAAAATATGCTTTTGAAATTGTTGAGTTAGCAAGACAAATCAGCGAAGAAAATTAGTCAATACAAGGGGACTTGTCTAATGAATAAAAATGAGAGCAAATATTTTAACACCGCAGTTAAAATGGACAAAGCACTCATCACTCTTCTTGAAAAGAAAGATTTTGAGTATATCTCTATTAAAGAAATCTGTGAAGTTGCAGGGGTAAATCGTTCAACTTTTTATCTGCATTATGAAAATACTGCAGATTTGCTTAAAGAGACAACAAAATACATTCTTGATAGTTTTCTTACCTATTTTTCAGTTGACAGGCAAGGTATATCCAATCAATATAGTGATTGTGAGTTACAGGAATTAGTGTTTATAACACCAGAATATCTTACTCCTTATTTAACCTATATTAAAGAAAATCAGCGAGTGTTCAGAACAGCAATAAAGCATTTGGGGACAATGGATTTTGAGAATGTTTACAACAAAATGTTTAAGTTTATATTTAATCCTGTACTTGAACGATTTAAGTTTCCTGAAAAAGATAGGGAATATGTGCTCAAATTCTACCTTACGGGCATTACAGCAATTGTTATGGAATGGCTAAAAAATAATTGTAAAGAATCAATTGAAGATATAAGCCGAATAATAATTCAATGCACAATCGGACAAAACAAAATATAAACAAAAGCCTTGAGTTTTCTCAAGGCTATATTTTTTATAAAAAGTAGTGCATTTTTATTTTTTATGTTATATAATGACTTTGGTGATTATAATGACAACAAAAGAATATTTAAATCTTATTGACCAAGTCAATGAAAAAGGAAAATACAAAGCCGATTGGGCATCGCTTGCACATCACAAAGTACCTTCTTGGTATATGCACGATAAAATAGGAGTGTTTATTCATTGGGGAATTTATTCCGTGCCAGCATTCGGCAATGAGTGGTATTCAAGGGGTATGTATGACAAGGATGTTCGTGAATTTGAGCATCATAGAAAAACTTGGGGACCACAAGATAAATTTGGATACAAAGATTTTATTCCAATGTTTAAGGCTGAAAAGTTTGATGCAGAAAAATGGGTTTCGCTCTTCAAAAAAGCGGGTATGAAATATGTTATGCCAGTTGCCGAACACCACGATGGTTTTGCAATGTATGACACCGAATTCAACCTTTGGAACTCAACAAGAATGGGACCTTGTCGTGATGTTGTGGGTGAAATCAAAACAGAATGTGAAAAGCAAGGACTTACACTTTGTGCATCAACTCATCGTGCGGAACACTATTTCTTTATGAATCCTGGTCGTCTTTTTGATAGTGATGTCAACGATGAAAAATACCGTGATTTCTATGGTCCGGCTGTATATAGTGAAGAATTTGACCCAAAAGTTATTCACAAAACTACCGCCGATACATACTCACAAGGTGCAAGTCAAGAATGGCTCGAAGACTGGCTTGTGCGTACTTGCGAATTAGTTGATAAATATCAACCATCCGTGCTTTATTTTGACTGGTGGATTCATAATCACAGTTTCAAACCTTATCTCAAAAAGTTAGCTGCATATTATTACAATCGTGCAGAAGAATGGGGCAAAGAAGTTACAATCAACTATAAGCACGAGGCTTTTCCACCGAATGTGGCAACCTTTGATGTTGAGCGTGGAGCATTAACAGGAATTTCGCCAATTTATTGGCAGACTGATACTGCAATCGGTAAACATTCTTGGGGATATACTGCTGACAATAAATATAAGAGTGCTCGTCAAGTTATTTGTGACTTAGTTGATATTGTTTCAAAGAATGGTAATTTGCTTATAAATATTGGTCCAAAAGCAGATGGCACAATCACCAATGAAGAAACAGAAGTGCTTCTTACAATGGGTGAGTGGCTCAAAATCAATGGTGAAGGTATTTATGGCACAACATTCTGGAAACAATTTGGTGAAGGTAAAGTTAATGCTAAAGATGGCTTCTTCCAAGATGGTGACGAAAAGAAATTCACAAATAAGGATTTTCGCTTTACATATAAAGATGGTTTCTTATATGCATTCCAGATGCGACCATCAAAAACTGTAACAATCAAAACTCTTAGAAAGCACATTCCACACGATTATTTAATTGAGAGTGTTGAATTACTTGGAAGTGATGAAAAAATCAACTTTACAAGAGATGAAAAAGCACTTACAATTAAGCTTAAAGGTGAGTTAGAAAATGATTTGCCACTCTGCTTTAAAATTGCAATAGGATAAGGGGATAGTTTTATGAAAATTACATTTATGGGTGCAGGTAGCACAGTTTTTGCAAGAAATGTTATAGGGGACTGTATGTGCACTGAAGCACTTCGTGACAGTGTGTTTGCACTTTATGATATAGATGCCGAAAGACTTGAAGAAAGCCGTACAATTCTTGAAGCTATGAGAGTAGCCAAAGGCGGGTATGGTAAAATTGAGTGCTATGTTGGTGTAGAAAACAGAAAAGACGCACTTCGCGGTGCAAATTTTGTTGTCAATGCTATTCAGGTTGGTCTTTATGACCCTTGTACAATTATTGACTTTGAAGTGCCAAAGAAATACGGCTTAAGACAAACAATCGGCGACACTCTCGGTATTGGTGGCATTATGCGTACACTTCGCACAATCCCAGTTATGAAAGACTTTGCTAACGATATGGAAGAAGTGTGTCCTGACGCACTTTTCTTGAACTATGTAAACCCAATGGCAATGCTTACAGGTTATATGCAGAGATATACCGGAATAAAAACAGTTGGACTTTGCCACAGCGTTCAGGGTTGCTCAAAATGGTTGCTCAAAAAACTTAATATGGAAGATAAACTCGAGGGTAGAAAAGAGCTTATTGCAGGCATCAACCATATGGCGTGGCTTCTTGAAATTAAGGACAAAAACGGTGTTGATTTATACCCTGAAATCAAATCAAGAGTTGACGAGTATATGGCTAAACCCGATGCGGACGATAAAGTCCGTATGGACTATATTAAAAACTTTGGTTATTATTGCACAGAATCAAGTGAGCATAATGCAGAGTACAATATGTTCTACATAAAAAGCAAATATCCTGAACTTATTGAAAAATATAATATTCCCCTTGACGAATATCCACGCCGTTGTGTAAATCAGATTGAGGGTTGGAAAAAAGAGTATGCCGAAATGCTCGAAAAAGGTGTTAAAGAGCACGAGCGTTCAGAAGAATACGCATCACGAATTATGGAATCAATAGTAACAGGTGAGCCTTATCAAATCGGTGGTAATGTGCTGAATACTGGTCATCTTATTACAAATCTTCCCGAAAATGCTTGTGTTGAAGTGCCTTGCCTTGTGAATGGCTATGGTATTCATCCTTGCCATGTTGGTGCATTGCCAGTACAATGTGCTGCAATGAATATGACCAATATTAATGTTCAGTTGCTCACTATTGAAGCAGCAGTAACGGGCAAAAAAGAGCATATCTATCAAGCAGCAATGCTGGACCCACATACAGGCAGTGAACTCGATATTGACACAATCAAGAAAATGGTTGATGATTTAATCGTAGCTCACGGCGACTATTTACCAAAATTTAACTGATATGAAACGAGAAGATTTAATTAAGCATATAGCAGATATTTATAGCACTGAGCCTGAATATGTTTTCGCATCGTCACCTGATTGTGCTGTGTTTCGTCATCATAACAACAAAAAATGGTTTGCCATAATTATGACCATATCAAAAGATAAGCTAGGTCTTAAAAGTACAGAGAATATTGATGTTGTAAATGTTAAAAGTGACTCAATTCTTATTGGTAATCTGATGGGCGAAGTTGGATTTTATCCCGCATATCATATGAACAAAACTCATTGGATAACAATCAGTCTCGATGGCTCAGCGGACGAAGAAAAACTAAAGTTTTTGTTAGATTTAAGTTTTGATTTGACAAATAAAAAATAGAACCCGATGGAAAAATCCATCGGGTTTTTGTTATTCATCTATTCCAAAAGCATTGACAAGTTTGTCATATTGCTCGTCGGTGATTTTAATAACACCACCGTGACGCTTTTTGCGTTTGCCCATATCAAATTGGTCATTATGAAGTTGAATAAACTTGCCTGTTGCAAGGTCATCACATAAAAATGGTGTGTAGCCCTTATGAGTATGATACTGGTCAGCAATCAAACACCATTTTTGCATGTCATCAATATAATATGTTTCAGGTCCTTCAAGTCCGAAGAAGTTTGCAAAAATATCTGAATGAATTGTTTCCCAAACTCCATCAATAAGAGTAATGCTTCTCTCAATAGTGATTTTTTTATTGGTTTCGTCTTTTGAGAAACGATAGTAATAGCCGTTATCCCAAATAATATTTGTGTCAATCACATCAGTTTTTGCATCAATAAACTTGAAAGCTGGTGAGAACTCTTTGAAATCCTTTGTGAATGTGCCATAAATTCTTTGCTTATGGTGAAGCTCACCTTTTTCTCGCACACAAGATGCAAAAAATACAAACCAGGCGTCTTTTTCTTTGCAGAAAATTGCTTCGGGTGCCCAAACACAACCTGCTTTATCAACACCAACTTCGCAGAGCCTTTCTTCTGACCAATTGATTAAATCTTCACTCTCCCAGATAACAACTGAACGACTTCCCTTGTGTGAAAAATTATACCAGTTGCCACTTGTTGTGAGCAAATCGGTTGCAATTATAAAATATTTCTTTAACTTTTCGTCATAAACAATGAATGGGTCACGAATACCTTTTGTGCCAAGTTTTGATTTGAGTAATGGCTCATCATTGCCTAAATCTGTAAAGTGTAGACCATCACGGCTGACTGCAAACCAAACATACTCTTGGTCACCCTTGGTTTCTGTGAAATGTGTAAATAAATATGCTGACATAGTTTTTCCTGTTACATTAATCCTAATTTGAATTTGATATTAGACGTTGCTCGTTTGAGCTTGATTGAGCGTTGTGTCTTTGATGAATTATCAGGTTTAAAATCAAGATTTTCACCATTGATTTCATTGATAACGCCATCATCGGATACACTGAAAACTGTATATTTAAGATGGGCTGCTTCATCTTCATAGAAAACAGCAAAGTTTCCATCTGATAATTCTGTAAGACAAGAATAACCATAAAAACCTTGTGTCAAATGGTATGTACTAATCCAGTTAACATTACCATCACTTTCAGTAAGACCAACACGAAGCACACCGTCCGCTCTTGCTTTAAGACTTCCACCAGCAGAGCAGAGAATAACTTGTTTACCTTGAATTTTTCTTGATGTTTCCATAAGAGAAACCATACAGTTTTTTGTGCCTTCAAGAGACTTGTCTGCACGGAAAGTTGTCCAAGTTTCACCACCGTCTATGCTATCAGCGTATGCTATGTAGTTGCTCAGATTTCTTGCATACATGCGAAGTGCTTTGTAGTTTTCACCCTCGATTTTTACAAGCTGTGCTTCACTTGTTTTTCCTATACCTTTTTTAATCTTTATTTTATTGCTTCTGTGCCAGGTTGCACCATTGTCGTCAGAATAAACGGCACTTGCATTTTCAAAAATAGGGTCTTTGAAAAGTCCATTGTTATCATAAACACAGAAAAGTATTCTCTCTTTGCCGTTGTGATTAATTACAACTCCACGACCAGGTCCAACACCTAAAAATGATTCTTTTTCATCTTTCACAAATTCTGAAATAATCTGTGGATGACTCCAAGTTTTGCCGTTATCGTCACTATATCTTAACCAGAGATATGTTGTTCTATAGCATTTAAATTCTGCACAGCTATAAAAAACATTCTGTTGAATTTTTACATTCTCAGAGCCTTTTTGGTCTGCATAAAGCGGCTCACCATTCTTATAAAGACGGAATTCACGGTCAAGAGAATATTCTGTGATTTTGTTGCCATTTCTTGTGAAAATCGGAGCAAAATCACCATTAAATTCGCCCACATAATACTCAAAACTATCTAACTTATCGCCATTGTTACCTTTGGTGAGAAGAAGATGTTTTTTGCCGTCAACTTCGCAATAGCCTGTACCGGTTTTGCATTGAAGATAACCACATTCAGATGGTTGAGCATCAGCAAGCATAAAAATTCGTCCTGTGCTTGATTGTACGATAACTGAGTCAATAAATGATGCGCTGTCAGTTGATGTAACCAAGTCTGCATAGTCATCAAAATGGTTGACCATCACATAGTCCCAGTCATTATAGCCGTCTTTTGAAATTGCAACTGCAATATCAATGTTATTAGGGGAGTCTGAGCCGTGACCATAGCGAATATCAGCACCTGCCATAACACTACCGTCATTGAGTGTGTAAAGAGCAGGAATACGGTTGCGCTCTGAGCCATATTCTTTATGGTCAAAAGGTTGGTCATAAATGATTTTTGAACTCATTGATTTTCTCCTTAATTGAACAAGAATTTCTTAAATGTGTCTATATATTCTTTTGCACGAACAGAGTTTGTGCTTTCTGCGAAAATACGAAGGAGTGGCTCTGTACCAGAGAAACGGCAGATTACATAGCCGTCTTCAAAATAAACCTTGCAGCCGTCTTCATAGTTAACACGTTTGATTTCATCTTTGAATGTTGGCAAAAGTTTATCAACCATAAGTGTTTTGTTAACCATTGGCTTAACTTCAGGTGCAAAACGCATATCATCTTCAACCATTACAAATGTGCCAAATTCTTTTTTGAGCTCGTCAAGAAGCTGGGCAGGAGATTTACCTGTAACGCTGACCATTTCTGCAAAAAGTGATGCAGCATAAACAGAGTCTTTACCGTGAATGTGACCACGAACTGTAAGACCACCTGATGATTCACCACCGAGAACTGCGTCAACTTCGTCGATTTTTGATGAGATATATTTGAATCCAACAGGAACTTCATAACAAACTTCACCAAAGCTCTCTGCAATTTTATCAAGCATATGAGTTGTTGCAAGGTTACGGACAACAGGACCACGCCAACCCTTGTGTTTCACAAGATAATAGTAGAGAAGACAAAGGATTTCGTTAGCGTTGATATAACTGCCGTTTGCGTCGATAATGCCAAGACGGTCACCGTCACCATCCATAGCAATACCAAAGTCATAACCACCATTTACAACCTGATTGCGAAGAGTGAAAAGACTTCTTTCAGATGGAGCAGGCATAACGCCACCAAAATATGCATCTTTGTTGATGTTGATTGTGTCGATAGTGCATCTCGCTGTGTGGAAGATTACAAGCAATGGGTATGTACCAGAACCGTGCATTGAGTCGAAAAGAACACGAAGTCCACGCTCACGAAGTGCATTCATATCAAGAAGACCGATAATATCATCAAGGAATTTGTTGAATGGGTTGTTGATATATGTAACAAGTCCTTTTTCAAGAGCAATAGAGAAATCTAAAAACTCAACTTCATCGACTGTTGCAATCAATTCTTCAAGATGATTTGTGATTTCAAGCGGAGCATCACGACCTTCTTCAACAATGAGTTTGATACCATTATAGCTTGATGGGTTGTGGCTTGCTGTGATTTCAATACCAAAATCAAGACAACGGTCTTTAACTGTGTGCATAACAAGGGGAGTAGGCACACTTCTGTCCATAAACAATACATTTACGCCGTCGTGAGCTAACACCTCTGCAACCCATTTTGCTGCATTTTCAGAAAGAAAGCGTCTGTCAAAACCGATAATTACAGGCTTTTCTGTCTTATTTTCTTCTTGCATTAAAAGGCTTATACCTTTTGCAACACGACGCACATTTTCACATATGAAATCTTCACCAATAATTGCACGCCAACCACCAGTACCAAATGAAATTTTACTCATAATATCACCTCAAGTATTTTGTTCTAATGTTTATAATACCAAAAATCCTATATATTGTAAATATTCATAATAAAAAATCCCACAAAAATAAAAGCAACAGTTCATTTTCAGGCTGTTGCTTGTTTAGTTTATTCTTCGTCATTATCGTCTTCAAATGAATAATCGTTGAGTTCATCGAAGTCGAGGAATTCGGCTAATGTCATATTAAATGCGATTGCAACCTTGTGGAGTGTTTTCACTCGCGGGTCTTTTGTAATACCTCTGACAATGTTATCAAGAGTGGATTGATTAACACCACTCATTGTTGCAAGTTTGTTGATGGCAATTCCTCTTTGCTTACACAGGGACTTGATGCGTTTTACATAAATTTCAGAGTATTCCATGTTTTGCACCTCATCATAATCATTACCCATTTATGGGTTAATAATATGATAACCGCAATTTTATAAACTATTACCCGAATACGGGTTGAGTTTAATAATATAACTATGATAAAATGGAATTACCCGAATAAGGGTAAAATGAATATCTTGTTGACCGCTATACACACAATTTTTTTCGTATTTTGCATGCGTTTTATGTAATAGGGGATAGCGACGTCAAAAGATGGCTCACCAATTAGTTTTGGTGAGCTTTTTTATTAAACAAAAAGTACAACGATTTGTATTAAAACCGTTGTACTTAGGTGGTCGGAGTGACAGGAGTCGAATTATAGACTCACAATGCGAATGGGGGATTCGCATTGTGCTCTTCGCTAAAAATGTTTCCCCGAAACATTTTCTTAACGCTCAGACCTATCGGTTCGACTCCTTGCTATCAAATACAAAGAAAATAGCAGTCTCAACAAATGTCGAAACTGCTATTTTGGTCGGAGTGACAGGAGTCGAACCTGCGGCATCCACATCCCAAATGTGGCGCGCTACCAGCTGCGCTACACCCCGAAGTATGTACTTTTTTGTCAGCCTTGATAGTATAAACCATTTTATTTCGTTTGTCAATAGGAAATTTTAGATTTTTATTTATTGTAAAGTTTGTTTTTCTAGTTATAATATAATCAAGCGATTTTAATATGGAAGTGTGTTTTTTGTGTCAGTATTTGAAAAAATCTATGAAGTTGTGAAAAATATACCTTGTGGCAAGGTGGCAACTTATGGTCAGGTGGCTTTGCTTGCGGGGAATCCCCGTTGGGCGCGAGTTGTGGGATATGCTTTGCATAATAATCCTGACCCATCTGCTATCCCTTGTCACAGAGTTGTTAATCGTGAGGGTAGGGTAGCGCCGGGCTATGCTTTCGGTGGCTCAGACACACAACGAGAATTGCTCGAAAAAGAGGGAATAGTTTTTGAAGAAGATGGTCATATTGACCTTCAAAAATTTGGGATATAATACCTATAAAAATAAAATAAAAAAATTCTTGACATTGACTTTTTGTGGTGTTATAATAGCCGTAATTTAATAGAAAAAGCTGTGACGAAGACGGTTTGGATGTCTTGTTTTCAGAGAGTTGACGGTTGGTGCAAGTCAACAACAAAAATCCAGAAACCTATCACTTCTGAGCTGGAAACCCGAAACCTGTGGGGAGTAGATGTTTCTCGTGATTGCTGCGTAAAGGCATAAAGGTTGTTGGACCTTGAGGGGTAGTGGAAGCTACAATTTGAGTGGTACCGCGGATGATTTTACATTCGTCTCAAAGCATTAGTTTTGAGGCGAATTTTTTTATTTTAATTTCTGTATAGGAGGAATTGCTTATGTCAACAGTTGAATCAAAAAAATTGCAAGAGGTAGCGTTGCGAATTCGTGAAATGCGCGAAATTGCAGATTTTACTCAAGCTGAGATGGCAGAGAAAACAGAAGTAACAGAAGAAGAATATGTCCGTTATGAAAACGGTGAAGTGGATTTTCCATTCTCATTTCTTCACAAGTGTGCAAAGGTTTTCGGAATAGATATTACAGTTTTGCTTGAAGGTCACAGTGCTCACTTGTCTTCTTATACAATTACTCGAAAGGGCAAGGGTCAGGCAACAGCCAAAGAAGATGGCATTGAAATTCAAAACCTTGCACCACAATTCAGAAAGAAGATTGCAGAACCTTATTGGGTTCGATATGAATATAACGAAGAGCAACAAAACAAGCCAATCCATCTCTCAAAGCACTCAGGTCAGGAATTTGACTTTGTTATGAGTGGTCGTCTTAAAATTCAGATTGGTGACAATGTTGAATACTTAAGCGAGGGAGACAGTATTTATTACAACAGCTCAACACCACATGGTATGATTGCTGTTGACGGTCAGGATTGCTTATTCGTAGCAGTTGTTTTGCCTGGTGAAAATGCTGACGAAACTGAAATTCGCGATACAATCGTTACTGCTCATTCAGGTGATAAACATTTAGTAAGTGAAGATTTTATCACAACAACTGAAGACGAAAATGGTCGTGTTAAGACAATCGACTTTGAAAATGATGACAAATTCAACTTTGCTTTTGATGTTGTTGATGCTATTGCTAAAAAATCACCTGATAAACTTGCAATGCTTCATATTGATAAGAATAAGGTTGAGAGAAGATTTACTTTCAACGATATGAAACGAGCATCTAACCAATGTGCTAACTATTTCAAGGCGTTGGGCATCAAAAAGGGCGACAGAGTTATGCTTGTGCTCAAGCGTCACTATCAATTCTGGTTTGCAGTGCTCGCACTTCACAAATTGGGTGCTATTGTTATTCCTGCTACACATCAGTTACAGGTGCACGATTTGGAATATCGTTTCAACGCAGCGGGTGTCAGCGCAATCGTTTGTACATCTGACGACGGAATTGCTGACCACGTTGATGAAGCACAGAAAACTTGTCCATCACTTACAACAAAAATCCTTGTTGGTGAAAAGCGCGAGGGTTGGAACAATTTTAACGAAGAATTCTCTCTTTATAGTGCTCACTATTATCGTACAGAAGAATCTCCTTGTGGTGACGATTTGATGCTTATGTTCTTCACATCGGGCACAACAGGTTATCCAAAAATCGCATCACATACATATAAATATCCTTTGGGACATTATATTACTGCAAAATATTGGCATGGTGTCAGTGAACACGGTTTGCATTTCACAATTTCTGACACAGGTTGGGGTAAAGCTCTTTGGGGCAAACTCTACGGTCAGTGGTTGTGCGAAGGCGCAGTATTTACTTATGACTTTGACCGTTTCGATGCAGCAGATATCTTGCCAATGTTCGCAAAATATCAGATTACAACATTCTGTGCACCACCAACAATGCTTCGTATGATGATTAAACAGGACATTTCAAAATACGATTTGTCATCAATCAAGCATATGACAACAGCAGGTGAAGCACTCAACCCTGAGGTTTATCGTCAATTCGAAAAAGCAACAGGATTACAGATTATGGAAGGCTTTGGTCAGACAGAGCTTACTCTTACAATCGCTAACTTGCTCGGTGGCAAACATAAGGTTGGTTCAATGGGTATTCCTGTTCCACTTTATGATGTTTCACTTATGGATTCGGATGGAAATCCTGTTCCTGACGGTGAAGTTGGTGAAATTGTAGTTAAGATTTCTGAAAAAGTTCCTTGTGGCTTGTTCAAGGGCTATTATCGTGACCAAGCAAAGACAGACGAAGTTATGCACGATGGTTATTATCACACAGGTGACACCGCTTGGCGTGATGAAGATGGATTCTATTGGTATGTTGGCCGTGTTGACGACGTTATCAAGTCATCAGGTTACAGAATCGGACCTTTCGAAATCGAAAGTGTTATTATGGAGCTTCCTTATGTTCTTGAATGTGGTGTTTGTGCAGCTCCTGACGAAGTTCGTGGTCAGGTTGTTAAGGCTGTAATCGTTCTCACAAAGGGAACAGAACCTTCAGAAGAACTTAAAAAGGAAATCCAGAAATATGTTAAAGAGCATACTGCTCCTTATAAATACCCAAGAATTGTTGAGTTCAGAACAGAACTTCCAAAGACAATCAGCGGAAAAATTCAGCGCAATAAATTGTAATATTATGTGTTGACAAATGAATGGAGTTTATGATAAAATACCATTCAATTAAATGTTAAAGGCACTGACGAAGAGTGCACAAAAAAGACGGTTTCAGAGAAATGACGGTTGGTGCAAGTCATTCGGGTTCGATTTTGTGTTTGTAGCTTCCGAGCCGAGAGAAAGAAAGCCCTGTGTGGGTTAGTAGAATCTCTCCGTGATTGCTGCGTGAATGCATAAGGGTTGTCAGACCCTGAGTGGCAGTTATAAACTGCAATTTGAGTGGTACCGCGGGTGCAACGAAAGATATTCGGCGCTCGTCTCAAAGTCATAAACTTTGGGACGGGTGCTTTTTCGTCCCGAGATTGGAGAAAACTTATGGAACGCATAACTGGTTTGGACTACAAAATTCAAGAGATGGCGCGTCGTATTCGCGAGCTTCGTGAAATCGAGAACTACACTATCGAAGAAATGGCTGCAAAGGTCGGCGTCAGCGCAGAAGAATACCGTAACTGCGAAAGTGGTAACGGAGATTTGAACTTCGCTTTCATTTATCGTTGCGCAATGATTTTTGGTGTCAATGTCACAGAAATCGTTGAGGGTTATAGCCCAAATCTTAAATCATTTATAGTTACACGTAAAGAAGCAGGTCAAGAAGTTGCAGAAGCACACGGTATGACATATTACAATATGGCTTATGCTTTTCAGAATCGTATTGCAGAGCCTTTGTATGTAAGATGTAAATATGACGAGAGTGCAGAGCAACGTGAAATTGAACTTACAACTCACGCAGGTCAGGAATGTGACATTGTTGTTGAGGGTAGCTTGCTTGTCCAGATTGGTGAGCACCAAGAAGTTTTAGGACCAGGCGACAGTATTTATTATGATAGTGACACTCCTCATGGTATGATTGCTGTTAACGGTAAAGACTGCGTTTTCTACGCAATTGTTCTTAACCCAACAGGTGAACCAATTCCGGAACTTACACCAAGCCGTGCAGTTGCGGTTAAAAAAGCAACTCCAGACACAAAAGACCGTGTTTATCGTAAATATGTTAATGTTACAAAAGATGAAAACGGCACACCAACAAAGATTGAGTTTAAGAACATTGAAAAATTCAATTTTGCTTTTGATGTTATTGATAAGTTAGCAGAAGACAAACCAAATAAACTTGCAATGTTACATATCAGTAACGATAAAACCGAAAACAGATTTACATTTAAAGATTTGAAAAAAGCATCTAACCAATGTGCAAACTATTTTAAATCTTTGGGTATTCAAAAAGGCGACAGAGTTATGTTGGTGCTTAAACGTCACTATCAATTCTGGTTTGCTGTGTTAGGTCTTAACAAGCTTGGTGCAATCGCAATTCCTGCAACAAATCAGTTGCAAGAGCACGATTTTGAATATCGTTTCCAATCAGCAGGGGTTAACACGATTATCTGTACTGCAGACGGTGATACTGCTCGTCAGGTTGAATTGGCAGCAGAAAAATGCCCTGAACTTAAAAATAAATTAATCGTTAATGGTAAGCGTGATGGTTGGCGTAGCTTTGATGAAGAGTACACACTTTTCAGTACACATTATAACCGTACAGAAGACGCACCATCAGGCAAAGACCCATTACTTATGTTCTTCACATCAGGTACAACAGGATATCCAAAAATCGCAGTACATAATCACTTGTATCCTTTGGGACATTTCCATACTGCAAAATATTGGCACAACGTTAACCCTGATGGATTACACTTCACTATTTCAGACACAGGTTGGGCTAAATCAATGTGGGGTAAATTCTATGGACAATGGTTTGCAGAAGCAGCAACATTTGTTTATGACTTTGACCGTTTTGATGCAGCAGACATCCTTCCTATGTTTGCAAAATATAAAATCACAACATTCTGTGCACCACCAACAATGCTTCGTATGATGATTAAACAAGACATTTCAAAATACGATTTGTCATCAGTTCAGCATATGACAACAGCGGGTGAAGCGCTCAACCCTGAGGTTTATCGTCAATTTGAAAAAGCAACAGGACTCCAAATTCTTGAAGGCTTTGGTCAGTCTGAAAGCACAATGATTATCGGTAACCTTACAGGCGCACCACATAAAATCGGCTCAATGGGTAAACCTGCTCCGATTTATGATGTTTCACTTATGGATGCCGACGGAAACAAAGTACCAGTTGGTCAGGTTGGCGAAATTGTTGTTAATCTTCAAAACGGCGCACCTTGTGGTTTGTTCACAGAATATTACAGAGACCAAGAAAAGACAGACGAAGTTATCCACGACGGATATTACCACACAGGTGATACTGCTTGGTGCGATGAAGACGGATTCTATTGGTATGTTGGTCGTGTTGATGATGTTATCAAATCATCAGGTTACAGAATCGGACCATTTGAAATTGAAAGCGTTATTATGGAACTCCCTTATGTTCTTGAATGTGGCGTTTGTGCAGCTCCTGACGAAGTTCGCGGTCAGGTAGTTAAAGCAGTTATCGTGCTTACAAACGGCACAGAGCCTACTGAAGAACTCAAGAAAGAAATTCAAAAATATGTTAAGGACAGAACTGCTCCTTATAAATATCCAAGAATTGTTGAGTTCAGAACAGAACTTCCAAAAACTGTAAGTGGTAAAATTCAGCGTAATAAATTATAATGAAAAATATGAAAATTGATAAAAGAATAACTCTTTTGTGCGGTCATTATGGCAGTGGCAAAACAAATGTTGCCGTGAATTTAGCAATGATGATGAAAAAGCAATATGACAAAGTTACTATTGCCGATTTGGACATTGTTAATCCATATTTCCGAACAAAAGACAGCAGTAAAGAATTGGCTCGTGCAGGCATTAAACTTATATGTTCAGAATTTGCTAACAGTAATGTTGATATTCCTGCATTGCCACAAGAAATGTATTCGATTACCGATGACACATCCCATAGAGTTTTAATTGATGTGGGTGGCGATGACCGTGGTGCTTTGGCACTTGGCAGATTAGCCCCTAAAATCAAAGAAGAAAATGACTATGAAATGCTCATGGTAATAAATAAATGCAGACCTTTAACACGAACTGTTGAAGATACACTTGAAGTTATGGGTGAAATCGAGTTTGCCTGTGGAATTAAATTTACAGGGCTTGTCAATAACTCTAATCTAGGTGAAGAAACAACAGCGGATGATGTGTTAAATTCCCTTGAATATGCTAATGCCGTATCAAAAGCGACGGGACTTCCTTTAGTTGCAACGGCATATAAAGCAGAACTTGATAACCAATTGTCAGATAAAGTGCCAATGCCTTTGGCGTTGACATTACAAGATAAAATTCTCTAAATTAAAGGAGCGATATATATGGCTAAATTAACCTTTAAAACAGATAACTGTAAAGGTTGCGGACTTTGTGTTGATGCTTGTCCAAAAAACATTTTGCAGTTGTCACCAGACAAGATTAACAAAAAGGGACATCACCCTGCAGAGCTTACAGACGAAGCTGCTTGTATCGGTTGCGCATCTTGTGCAATTATGTGTCCTGACTGTGTAATTAAGGTGGAGAGGTGAGTTAAATGGCAGATAAAGTTTTAATGAAAGGTAACGAAGCGATTGCCGAAGCAGCAATTATTGCAGGTTGTCGTCATTACTTCGGTTACCCAATTACACCACAAACAGAAATCGCTGCTTATATGGCAAAGAAAATGCCAAAAATCGGTGGCGTATTCCTTCAGGCAGAAAGTGAAATTGCAGCAATTAATATGGTGTATGGTGTTGCAGCGGCAGGCCGTCGTGTTATGACATCATCATCAAGCCCAGGAATTTCACTTAAGAGCGAAGGTCTTTCTTATATGGCAGGTTCAGACTTGCCAGCACTCGTTGTAAATGTTCAGCGTGGTGGTCCTGGTCTTGGCGGTATTCAACCAAGCCAGTCAGACTATTTCCAAGCAACTCGTGGCAGCGGTCACGGTGACTATCATATGATAGTTCTTGCTCCTGCTTCAGTTCAGGAAATGGCAGAGCTTACAGTTAAGGGCTTTGAACTTGCTGATACATACAGAATGACATCAATGATTTTGGCTGATGGTACAATGGGTCAGATGATGGAGCCTGTTTCTCTTGAATTTGATGTTAAGCCTGCTCCAGAAAAACCTTGGGCAACAGTTGGTACAAAGCTCGAGAGAAAGCATAACATTGTTAACTCATTGTCACTTGTTCCAGAAGAACTTGAACAGCTTAACTTTGCTCGTTACGAGAAATATAACTATATCAAAGAAAACGAAGCAATGTATGAAGAATACCTTATGGATGATGCAGAATATGCAATCGCAGCATTCGGTATCGCTTCTCGTGTTGCAAAGAATGCTGTTAATGAAGCAAGAAAACAGGGCATCAAGGTTGGTATGATTAGACCAATCACATTGTGGCCATTCCCTGTTGCTCCATTCAAGAAAGCAGCAGATAAAGTTAAGGCAATCATCTCAGTTGAACTTTCAATGGGTCAGATGATTGAAGACGTTAGATTGGCAACAGAATGCAAAGTACCAGTTACTCTTTGCAATCGTGTTGGTGGTATGATTGTTTCACCTGAACAGGTGTTAGAAGTAATTAAAGAAGTAGCAGAAAACGGAGGTGCAAAATAATGGTTGTATTTGATAAACCACATTCATTAAATGAAATGTCAATGCACTATTGTCCAGGTTGCACACACGGTATTATTCACCGTCTTGTTGCAGAAGTTATGGATGAATTAGGCATTGAAGGCAGAACAATCGGTGTTGCACCTGTTGGTTGCTCTGTTATGGCTTATAACTATTTTAACTGCGATATGATTGAAGCAGCACACGGTCGTGCACCTGCAGTTGCAACTGGTGTTAAACGTGCAGACCCTGAAAATCACGTTGTTTTCACATATCAGGGTGACGGTGACTTGGCATCAATCGGCATGGCAGAAACTGTTCACGCAGCAGCAAGAAACGAAAACATCACAGTTATTTTCGTTAATAACGCAATTTATGGTATGACAGGTGGTCAGATGGCTCCAACATCATTGCCAGGTCAGGTTACACAGACTTCACCTTATGGTCGTGATGTTAACCACTGTGGTTATCCAATCAAGGTTTGTGAAATGCTTTCACAGCTTGATGGTCCTGAATATCTTGAACGCGTTACTGTAAACAGCGTTAAAGCAGTTCGTAATGCTAAAAAGGCAATTAAAAAGGCATTCCAGAATCAGTTAGACGGCAAAGGCTTCTCATTGGTTGAAGTTGTTTCATCTTGTCCAACAAACTGGGGTCTTACACCACAACAAGCACTTAAATGGATTGACGAAAAAATGATTCCATATTATCCATTGGGTGTTTATAAAGACAGAAGTGCAGAGGAGGATAAATAATGAGTACAAAACAGATGTTACTTTCAGGTTTTGGTGGTCAGGGTATCCTCTTCGCAGGTAAATTCCTTGCATATAAAGGTCTTACAGACGGCAAACAGGTTAGCTGGTTGCCATCATACGGCCCTGAAATGCGTGGTGGTACAGCAAGCTGTAGCGTTATCATCAGTGACGAAGCAGTTGGCTCACCAATCATTTCAAATCCTGATATTTTGGTTGCAATGAACTTACCATCACTTGATAAGTTTGAAAAGAGCGTAGTTTCAGGTGGTATTATTTTAGCAGACTCAACACTTATCGAAAGAAAAGTAGAGCGTGATGATGTTACTGTTTATTACATTCCTGCAACTCGTCTTGCAAGTGAAAATGGTTTCCCAACACTTGCAAATATGATTTTGATGGGCAAACTTCTTGAAGTTTTAGGTGGTTTTAACGCAGAAGATGTTAAAGCAACACTTTCAAAGGTTATTTCTGCAAAACGTGCAGATATGCTTGAAACAAACCTTAAAGCATTACAGCTCGGCGCAGATTTTTAATGAGTTTTTCTTGACAAACAAGAAAACCTGTGCTAAACTATCAACCAATCTTTATATTTTTAGATGCGTTGAGGGAACTATTCTTTTTCCCACATTCATTTCAGAGAGCTGTCGTTCGGTGCAAGACAGTATGAAAAGAAAAAGAAGTCTCATTCCGTAGCATAACTGCTGAAGGTGTTAACTGTGTAGGTAGTTACGGCGTGCCCCGTTACCACGGCAAAAGGCTTGTCAGAGCCTTACAGAGTTGACCGATTTATGCAAATAAACGGTAAACAGGGTGGTACCGCGAAGAAATTTCGTCCCTGAAACAGAAACTAACTGTTTCAGGGATTTTTTATTGTAATTTTTCCGAAAAAATGAAAGGATGAATACTCATTATGAAAACAATCAGAATTGCTGATGCTACTCTCTGCAGAGAGCAAAACTCATTTTCATTCAAAGAAAAAATTGAAATTGCTCGTCAGTTAGAGAAACTATGCGTTGATGTAATCGAAATTCCTGCAATTAGCGATGCGAGAACAGATATTCTATTTGTTAAAACTGTTTCATCATTTGTTAAAAAAGGTGTATTGTCAGTTGCAGCAGGACTTACAAAAGAAAGCATTGAACAGGCAGCAGCAGCACTAGCAAATGCTAATCATCCTTGCATTCGTATCGAATTGCCAGTTTCACCTGTTGGAATGGAATATACTTGCCACAAAAAGCCTGATAAAATGCTTATTTGGGTTGGCGAAGCAGTGAAAATGGCAAAAGAAAAATGTAATTGTGTTGAATTCTGTGCTCTTGATGCAACAAGAACTGAGCCTGAATTCCTTAAAAAACTTGTTGAAATCGCAGTAGAAAATGGTGCAACATCAGTTTCAGTTTGTGACAGTGCAGCCGAAACAATGCCTGATGACTTTGCAGATTTTATCGCAGAGGTTGGCACTTGGGTAGAGGGCTCTGTTGGTGTCGGTTGCGACAATAAAAATGGCCTTGCAACTGCTCAGGCAATTCTCTCTGTACGCAAGGGTGCAACTCTTGTTAAAACTGCAGTTGACGGTAGCCACGTTTCATTGGATACTTTCGCAACAATGGTTAAAAACTGTGGTGAAAAATATGGGGTTAAAACAAATCTCAAAACAACAGAACTTTTGAGAATTGCAAAGCAAATTCGTTGGATTAGCGACACAGCAGATACAGAGCGTGCGGCGGTTACAGTTACAAGTGCCGTAACGGAAACAATTTGTCTTGACGAAAAAGACAGCCAGGCAGATGTTATTGCAGCAGCATCAAACCTTGGCTATGATTTGTCAGATGATGACCAGAATAAAGTTTATGAAGAATTTTTGCGTGTTGCAGCAAAGAAAAAGGTTGGTCTTAAAGAACTTGAAGCAATCGTAGCAAGTGCTGCATTGCAGGTTCCATCAACATATAAATTAATCAGCTATGTTATCAATAATGGTAACATTATCTCTGCAAGTGCACAGATTACACTTGAAAAAGACGGCAAAAAAATTCAGGATGTCTGCATTGGTGCAGGTCCTATTGATGCCGCATTCCTTGCAATCGACAGAATTATCGGTCATCACTATGAGCTTGACGATTTCCAAATTCAGTCAGTTACAGAGGGTAAAGAAGCAATGGGCTCGGCACTCGTTAAGCTTCGTTCAGGTGGCAAACTCTATTCAGGTAATGGTATTTCAACCGATATTATGGGCGCTAGTATTCGTGCATATCTTAACGCAGTTAACAAAATCGTCTATGAGGAGGCATAAAAAATGAATCTCTCCTTTTCAACAAAAGGGTGGCATAACAGTACCTTTGAAGATTTTTGTGAAGTAGCAGAATATCTTCATTTTGAGGGTATTGAACTCCACAATATTTATAATCGTCTCTTCACAGCAAAAGACGGTGCTTTTCACGATTATACAGCGGCGGCAACACTTCGTCGTTTATATAATAAGAATTTGAAGATTTCTTGTCTTGATACAATCGGCGAGTTAGCCGATAAAGATAGCAATATCGAAGAAGAATTGATAAGATGTTTAGAAATCGCAGAAAATTTGCATATTCCATATATCCGTCTTCGTGCAAAGGCTTCTGAAGATAGTGAAACTGCATTGAAGCAGACAGAAGAATTTCTTCGTAAAGTTCTTCCACAAGCAGAAGAAAAGGGTGTTACACTTTTGCTTGAAACATCAGGACTTTTCGCAAACACAGCCGTGCTTCGTGATATGCTTGATGGCTTTGCTTGTGATAATCTTGCGGCTTTGTGGAATCTTTCAGCAGCATATTTCGAATGTGGTGAATCAGCAGAAGATGTTATCAAAAATCTTGGTGCTTATGTCCGTCACGTTCATTTTCACGATGCAGTTAAAACTGAAAACGGTGTTGAATATTGTCTTGCAGGTGAGGGCGAATTGCCAATCGCCGAGATGATGCTCAGCCTTCGTTCAGTAAACTATGATGGTTTCATTTCACTGGTTTGGGACCCTGCTTGGTGCGAAGAGCTTGACGATATGGAGATTATTTTCTCTCAATATGTCAACTTTATGCGTCAGTTCAATGACCCATCAAGAAACGAAAAGACTCTTTATTATAACCGTGCTCATACAGGTAAATTCGTCTGGAAAAAAGACCTTTTGATTGAGAATACTTTCTCACAAGTGCTTGACAGAATGGTTGAAGAATTCCCAGACCAATATGCTTTTAAATACACAACACTTGACTACACCCGCACATATAGTGAATTCAGAGATGATGTTGACACATTCGCCCGTTCACTTGTGGCAATGGGTGTTAAAGCAGGTCATCACGTTGCCGTTTGGGCATCAAATGTGCCACAATGGTATATTGCTTTTTGGGCAACAGTAAAAATCGGTGCAGTTTTGGTAACTGTTAATACTGCTTATAAAATTGCAGAAATTGAATATTTGCTTCGTCAGTCAGATACACATACATTGATTTTGACTGAGGGTGCAAAAGATACACACTATGGTGAAATTATCGCAAAACTTTGTCCTGAGCTTAACTCAATGCAGTCAGGGGATACTTTGCATTCCCGTCGTTTGCCATTCCTTAGAAATGTTATCACAGTTGGTTTCAAACAAAAGGGATGTATGACTTGGGATGACGCAATCGCTCGTGCATCACAAGTGCCTGTTGAAACAGTTTACAGAATGGCTGCTGCCGTTAATAAAGACGATGTTTGCAATATGCAATATACATCAGGTACAACAGGTTTCCCAAAAGGTGTTATGCTCACACACTATAACGTTGTAAATAACGGTAAATATATCGGTGACCATATGGATTTGTCAACTGCTGACAGAATGATGATTCAGGTGCCAATGTTCCATTGCTTTGGTATGGTACTTTCAATGACAGCGGCAATGACTCACGGAGCAACAATGTATCCGTTACCATATTTCTCATCAAAACCAGCTTTGTCTTGTGTTCACAATGAGCATATTACAACATTCAACGGTGTTCCAACAATGTTTATTGCAATGATGCAGCACGAAGACTTCGCGAAAACTGATTTCTCATATATGAGAACAGGTATTATGGCAGGTGCGAACTGTCCTGCAGACCTTATGAAAAAAGCAACTGAAGTGATGAATATGAAAGAAATCGTTTCAGTTTATGGCCAGACAGAAGCAGCACCTGGTTGCACAATGAGTAGTTATTATGACTCTCTTGAAGTCAGAACAGAAACTGTTGGTAGCGCATTCGCAAATGTTGAATGTAAGATTATCGACCCTGAAACAGGTGCAGATTGTCCTGACGGAGTCAATGGTGAGTTTGTGGCAAGGGGCTACAACATTATGAAGGGCTATTACAAAATGCCAAAGGCTACTGCTGAGGCTATTGACAAAGATGGTTGGCTTCACACAGGTGACTTGGCTTGCAGAACACCTGAGGGTAACTATAACATCACAGGCCGTCTTAAAGATATGATTATCCGCGGTGGTGAAAATATCTATCCAAAAGAAATCGAAGAGTTTATTTATACTCATCCAAAGGTTAGTGATGTTCAGGTTATCGGTGTACCTGACGAGCAATATGGCGAAGAGATTATGGCTTGTATCATCTTAAAAGACGGTGAAGAAATGACCGCAGACGAGATGAAAGCATATATAAATGCTAATATGGCAAGACACAAAGTTCCACGCTATGTTGACTTTGTAAAGGCATTCCCAATGAATGCAGCGGGCAAAATTCTCAAATATAAAATGAGAGAAGAAGCAAGCGAAAGATTGGGACTTAAAAAATAAGAAAACGACAGAGTATTACATATGTTAATACTCTGTTTTTTTGTGCAAATACACAAAATATATATGACGAAATGTGTAAAAATCTGTCTTGTGCGAAACTTGACTTTTAAGAGTACGCAAGTTATAATATAACTGTAATTTTACATGACTGACGGATTTCGTGGGTTACCACGGGGGAATGTAAAATATCTTATAATAGCCGACCGTCTGGGCAATTCTGTTTTGTTTTAAAAATGGAATTGCCTTTTATTATTTTTTTTAGGCAATTCAAGGGAGGAAAAATAATGGAACATATTAACTGGAACGGATTTAAAAAAGGCGTATGGCAAGATGAAATCAATGTCCGTGATTTCATTCAGCAGAATTATAAAGAATACACAGGTGATGACTCATTCCTTGCAGGTGCAACTGAGCGTACAACTGACCTTATGAATAAGCTCAACGAACTTTTCAAGCTCGAAAGACAATATGGCGGTGTGCTTGATATTGACACAGCAACTGTATCATCACTTACAAGCTATTCACCAGGTTATCTTGACAAAGAAAAAGAAATTATTGTGGGTCTTCAGACAAACCGTCCTTTAAAGCGTGGCGTTAACCCATTCGGGGGTATGAGAATGGTGCGTCAGGCTTGTGAGGCTTATGGCTATAAACTCAGCGAAAAGGTTGAAGAAGAATTCAAATTCAGAACAACTCACAACGACGGCGTTTTCCGTGCTTATACTGACGAAATGCGTGCAGCTCGTAAATGTCACGTAATCACAGGACTTCCCGATGCTTATGGTCGTGGCAGAATTATCGGTGACTATCGTCGAGTTGCTCTCTATGGTATTGATAAACTCATTGAAGAGAAGAAAAAAGATAAAGCAAATCGTGCAACAGGCAATTTCAAAACAGAAGATATTCGCACATTTGAAGAACTTTATCAACAGATTACTTTCTTGGGCTATCTTAAAGAAATGGCTCAGATGTATGGCTTTGATATTAGCCAACCTGCAAAAAATGCTCGTGAAGCAATTCAATGGACATATTTTGCTTATCTCGGCGCAATCAAAGAGCAGAATGGTGCTGCAATGTCATTAGGTCGTGTCAGCACATTCTTTGATATTTATATTGAAAGAGATATAGAGAATGGTGTGCTTACAGAGACGGAAGCACAAGAGCTTATGGATGATTTCGTTATGAAACTTCGAATGGCTCGTCATCTTCGCACACCTGAATATAACGAACTTTTCGGTGGCGACCCAATGTGGATTACCGAAGCAGTTGGTGGACAAAGCATTGACGGCAGAACACTTGTTACAAAAAACAGTTTCAGAATGCTCAACACTCTTTATACTCTTGGCTCATCACCTGAACCAAATCTTACAATTTTGTGGTCAAATTCTTTGCCAGAGAATTTCAAGAAATTCTGCGCAAAGGTTTCAAAAGATACAGACTCAATTCAATATGAAAACGATGATGTAATGAGACCGATTTATGGTGATGACTATGCTATTGCTTGTTGCGTTTCTGCAATGAAAGTGGGCAAGCAGATGCAGTTCTTTGGTGCTCGTTGTAACCTTGCAAAGCTTTTGCTTATTGCAATCAACGGTGGTTATGATACAACAAGCAAAATGCATATTGGTCCACAAATGCCTGTTATGGATAACCTTGATTTTGACAAGGTGATGGAGCGTTTCCAAATCTATATTGAATGGCTTAGCCACTTGTATGTAAATACAATGAATGTCATTCACTATATGCACGATAAATATGCTTATGAAAAAACACAGATGGCACTTCACGATACTGACGTTGAACGCTTTATGGCTTTTGGTATTGCAGGTCTTTCGGTTGTGGCAGACTCTTTAAGCGCAATCAAATTTGCAAATGTTGAGACTATCAAAGACGAAGACGGCTTCGTGACAGATTTCAATACAACAGGTGAATTTCCTAAATATGGTAATGATGATGACCGTGTTGACCTTATCGCAAAGGATATGGCTCACAGAGTAATTACCGAGCTTCGCAATACACCAACATACAGAAATGCTGTTCACACACTTTCTGTACTCACAATCACATCAAACGTTATGTATGGCAAAAACACAGGTGCAACACCTGACGGCAGAAAGAATGCAGAACCATTTGCACCGGGTGCTAACCCAATGCACAACCGTGAAGAAAACGGTGCACTCGCTTCTCTTAACTCTGTTGCTAAAATCAGTTATGACGACTGCCGTGACGGTATTTCAAACACATTCTCAATCACACCTGAAGCACTTGGTCGCGATGACGAAGAAAGAGTAGATAATCTCGTTGCTATCCTTGATGGTTATTTCGCAAAGAAAGCACATCACATCAATGTCAATGTGCTTAACCGTGAAACACTTATGGATGCTTATGAGAATCCTGAAAAATACCCTAACCTTACAATTCGTGTATCAGGCTATGCAGTTAACTTCAATAAACTTTCAAAAGCACAGCAGAGAGAAGTTATAAGCAGAACATTCCACGAGGCAATGTGATTATGACAGGTCAGGTTCATTCAATTCAAAGTCTTGGCACTCTTGATGGACCAGGATTACGCTTTGTAGTTTTCTTGCAAGGTTGTAATCTTCGTTGCAAATGTTGTCATAATCCTGATACTTGGGATAGACAAAGCGAAAAACAATTCACACCCCAAGAGATAGTAGAAAAGGCTTTGCATTATAAAGAATATTTCGGTGATAAAGGTGGAGTTACCCTTTCGGGTGGTGAGCCACTTTTACAAGCCGAGTTCTGTTGTGAAGTATTCAAACTCTGTCACGAAAAGGGCATAAACACCTGCCTTGACACATCGGGTAGTATTCTCAATGACAATATTAAAAAGTTGCTTGGCGAAACGGACAGAGTGTTGCTTGATATTAAATATACAGAAAATGATTTGTATTTAGAAAATGTTGGTTGCTCACTTGAAAAACCGTTGGAATTTTTGTATTATTTAAATGAACAGAAAATTCCAACAACAATAAGACAAGTGATTATTCCGACCATCAACGATAACGAGAATAACATTCAAAAACTTAACAAAATTGTTGAAAATCATTCTTGTGTTGATAAGGTTGAACTTTTACCATTCAAGAAAATTTGTCAGACTAAATATGACAATATGAAAATTGAGTTTCCTTTTGAGCACATTCCCACTCCAACAAAGGAAATGATGAATAAATTAAATGAATTATTAAAATAAATTTGGGGGATTAAATTATGCTTTCAGACATTCAAATCGCACAACAGACACCTTGCTTACCAATTGTAGAAATCGCAAAAAAACTCAATATTGACGCTGACGACCTTGAAATGTATGGCAAATACAAGGCAAAGCTTCCACTTTCTCTTAACAAGAAATATGCTGACAGAGAAAACGGAAAACTCATTCTTGTTACTGCTATCAACCCAACTCCTGCAGGTGAGGGTAAAACAACAATTACAGTTGGTCTTGGACAGGCAATGAACAAAATCGGCAAAAATGCTTGTATCGCACTTCGTGAACCATCAATGGGACCAGTTTTCGGTGTTAAAGGTGGCGCAGCAGGTGGTGGATATTCACAGGTTATCCCTATGGAAGACATCAACTTGCACTTTACAGGTGATATGCACGCAATTACTGCTGCAAACAACCTTCTTTGCGCTATTATCGACAACCATATGCAACAGGGTAATGACCTTCGCATTGACCAGAGAAGAATTCTCTTTAAGCGTTGCCTTGATATGAATGACCGTGCACTTCGTAACGTAATCGTTGGTCTTGGCGGCAAAGTTAACGGTGTGCCAAGAGAAGACGGATTTATGATTACAGTTGCAAGTGAAATTATGGCTATTCTTTGTCTTGCAACAGATATCCAAGACCTTAAAACAAGACTTGGCAACATTCTTGTGGCATATACTCTTGATAACAAGCCTGTTTATGCAAAAGATTTGAATGCAGTTGGCTCAATGGCTGCACTTTTAAAGGATGCTATCAAGCCAAACCTTGTGCAGACACTTGAAAATACACCTGCAATTATGCACGGTGGTCCTTTCGCAAATATTGCTCACGGTTGCAACTCTGTTACTGCTACAAAACTTGCTCTCAAACTTGCTGACTATTGCATTACAGAAGCAGGTTTCGGTGCAGACCTTGGTGCAGAGAAATTCCTTGACATCAAGTGCCGTTATGCAGGTCTTAAACCTGAATGTATCGTAGTTGTTGCAACAATCCGTGCTCTTAAATATAACGGTGGCGTAGCTCGTGCAGATTTACAAGAAGAAAATGTTGAAGCACTTAAAAAGGGTATCGTAAACCTTAAAACGCACATTGAAAATATGAGAAAATACAATGTGCCTGTTGTTGTTGCTATCAACAAATTCCATACAGATACAGACGCAGAAATTGCATATATCAAAGAATTCTGCGAAGAAATGCAAGTACCAGTTTCTCTTGCAGAAGTTTTCGCTAAAGGCGGCGAAGGTGGTATGGACTTGGCAGAAAAGGTTTGCGCAGTTATCGACGAAGGCAAAGCAGACTTCGCACCACTTTATGACGAAAAACTTCCAATCAAAGAAAAACTTAACACAATCGCAAAAGAAATTTATCGTGCAGACGGCGTAATCTTCACAGCTGCTGCTGAAAAAGCAATTAAAGATATTGAAGCACTTGGCAAAGACAAGCTTCCAATCTGCGTTGCAAAAACACAGTATTCACTTTCAGACGACCCAACAAAGCTTGGTAAACCTGAAAACTTCACAATGACAGTTCGTGAAGTAAAACTCTCAGCAGGTGCAGGCTTCATTGTTTGCCTTACAGGTGACATTATGACAATGCCAGGACTTCCAAAAGTTCCCGCAGCATATAAAATAGATGTTGACAGTGACGGAAAGATAGATGGATTATTCTAAACGCAAAAACTCAGGAACGCAATAACGCAATAACCAAACCCCATTCTCAGTTGAGAGTGGGGTTGTTTTTTACAATATTCTTTTTAGTTTCTGAATTTTTACGTTCTTGAGTTTTTGCGTTTTAAATTCCTTTTATCTCATAAAATTTGTTTCTTATTTTAACGGCGGTGGGTTTTGCAAAAGCATAGCCGGTCATATATTCACCGTGGAATGTGTCAACATTTTCTCTTGGGTTTTCAATGAATTTATAATAGTCGCAAGAGAATTTTGAAACATCAATGCTTCTTTGATTTCTAACATCAACAAAGATATCTGAAATTCCTGCATCTGAAAGCGATGCACGAAGGCTTTTGAGCATTTTTCTGAAAAGTGACTGCACAGTTTCGTCATATTCTCTGTCAGGCCATAATGCGCTGACGGCTTGTTCAGTACTCACAGCGCCACCTTGACGGTCAACCAGCAATGCCATAAATTCTTTTGCCTTGGCGCTTGAAAAATAAACAGGCTTATTGTTAACAAAAATATCAAAATATCCGAAAGTTTTAACGCGGACTTCTTTCTTTGGAATAGTATCTGACATACGCTGTGCCTTTTCGATTTCATTGAATACTGCGTCGTCGTCATAAGGCTTTAAGATATAGCCGATAGCATTCACTTGATATGCGTCATAGGCATATTCTTTAAAGCCTGTAATAAAGACGATTTTAGTGTCACTGCTTATAGTGTTAATACGCTTTGCCAAATCAAGACCTGTCATAATGGGCATTTCAATATCGAGAAAAGCAATGTCAATATCAGAGTTTTGTGCAATAAAAACCAATGCGTCAGCAGGGTTATCAAAAGTAACAGCTTCGCGAATTGAATGGTGAGAAACACAAATATCATAAAGCTCTTCTGTCGCCATTCTTTCGTCGTCAACAATCATTACGCGCATAGTCATTCTCCTTTCGGAATTTTAATGGTGATTTTTGTGCCAACATCGACTTGACTATCAATTACAATTTGTGCATTCACCATTGTTTTAAGTCGGTTAGTAACATTTGAAAGTCCCACATGGGCGTGGTTATCGTCAGGTGTATAATCGGGATTTTGTGGGTCAAAACCTATGCCGTTATCTTCGATTATAACATAATAGTAGTCGTCTAAAAGCTTTGTCGAAAGCTTAACTGTGCCACCTTCAGCTTTTTTGGTAACACCGTGTTTAATGGCATTTTCAACAAGTGGCTGAATTGTAAGTGATGGCACATTGAATTCAACAAACTCTGTGTCATAGATTATCTCGATTTTATCGCCAAATCTTAAAAGCTCAATGTCGCAATAGTTTTTAATGTGCTCTAATTCTTCTTTAAACGGAATAGGAGTCTTTTGCGTGATTGACTCCATATTTCCCCTTAAATATTTAGAAAAGGAAATAACAGCTTTTTCGGCAGATTTAGGGTCACGTTTAATAAGATATTTAATAGTGTTAAGTGCGTTGTAAAGGAAATGTGGTTGAATTTGCGAAATCATAATGGCCGTGTTAGCCATATGAAGCTCTTTGTCTAATTCTGCCGCCTTTAATGATGCCTCGTGAATTTTTGAAATTTTATCAAAGAAAACATTTGTGAAAATAAGAATAAACACAGTGAAAAGCACGGGCATAAAATATGACGATGCAAACGGAATAAGTCCGTTGGTATAGCAACAGTCAATCATAATGCCTGATACAAGTGCTATATATCCGAAAAGATAAGCGGTTGAATACGGCACTTTTCTTGCAACACTGTCGGCAAGGTGATTTATAAGAATAATATCAAGTGGCAATGTTGCTGCCTGAATAATGATATAGTAATATGGGTTAAAGAAAATTGATGGGAAAACAGTTGTAATAATTGTGCAAAGTACGGTGCTTAATGCAACTGCAATAAATGTTTTTTTGCTGATATTCATATCAAGGGTGTCAGAATAGAAAAGCAAAGACACAAGTTTGATGATGAATGTTGACATACAAATAAGCAAGGTGATTTGCTCATAGTTAATCGTTGCAAATAAAAATCTGAAAGCAGAATATCCTTCGGTTGAAATCATCATTCTTATTGCCACCAAGAAGCAAAGAAGTGGCAACCATTTTGATGAGAACAAGTTATGGTTTTTTATTGAATAGAAGAGAATAAAGAATCCAAGAAAGAAAACAATACCGAAAATAAATGAACGGGTTGATTTTGCCACGTCTGCAAACTGCATTGTGAATGAATAGTCGGCAATAACCGGGTTCATATAGATACCGGGCATTAATTCACAAGTTACTTCAATAATGATGTTGTATTCTTTGTCACTTTCAAATTGCACAGGAATAGCATCAAGCTCCATATTAGCTGATATTTTTGACTCTGTGAAAGAGCCACTTTGTGACACTAATTCACCATTGACAAAAACCTGATAAACGCCTGCAAAGTTAGGAATATAAACAATAGCATTTTTAAGGTCAAGACCTTTTATATTCATCATATATGAGCAATGACACCCGTTGCTTTCGTCACTTGTAGAAAGAGTTGACAAAGATGGGGGAATATGCACAAAATTGCCTTCCAACGCAGCGCGTTCTGTGATTATATGACCTTCAAATCGAAGCCACTCACCTGAAAGATAGATAGCACGATTTTCGTGGGTGCGAGTGTCTGAAAAATCGGCTTTTCCTTCTACAAAATCAGGCGTATTTGAAATGGATTTGTTAATTTCACCACATAAAAAAGGAACAGCAATTAAAAATGCCATAAATAAAACAGAAAGAACAAAAATAATATTCGCTTTGTTTCGATGTTTCAAAATTTCGCCCCCTAACTCACATATAGGTCTATTATAAATGAATTGAGCCCATAAAACAATAGTTTTGTAAAGATATTTTGTTGACATCTTGCTCTTATAATTGTATAATTTATTGAATATATTTTTATAAAATAGGAGTAGTCTGTATGAAATGGACAGGTCTTAATGAATTAAGAGAAAAATACCTTGCATTCTTTGAAAGCAAAGACCATTTGCGTCTTCCAAGCTTTTCACTTGTGCCACAGGGAGATAAGAGTATTCTTCTTATCAATGCAGGTATGACACCAATGAAAAAATACTTTACAGGAGAAGTAACACCACCTAAAAAGCGTGTTACAACTTGCCAGAAATGTATCAGAACACCTGATATTGAGAATGTTGGTAAAACTGCTCGTCACGGAACATATTTCGAGATGCTCGGCAACTTCTCATTCGGTGATTATTTCAAAAACGAAGCAACAGCATGGGCTTGGGAATTCTTCACAAAAGTACTTGAAATTCCTGAAGAATTACTTTATGTCAGCGTTTATCTTGAAGATGATGAGGCTTATGACATCTGGACTAAAGAAGTAGGCGTTGACCCATCACATATGGTTCGTTTCGGTAAGGAAGATAACTTCTGGGAGCACGGTTCCGGTCCGTGCGGTCCGTGTTCTGAGATTTACTATGACCGTGGTGAGAAATACGGATGCGGCAGCCCGGACTGTAAAGTGGGCTGTGAGTGTGACCGTTTCATCGAGGTATGGAACAACGTATTCACACAGTTTGACAACGATGGCAAAGGAAATTACACAGAGCTTCCGAAAAAGAACATCGATACAGGTATGGGCCTTGAGCGTCTTGCAGTTGTTGTTCAGGACGTTGACTCTCTGTTCACAGTCGATACAAACAAAGCTCTTCTTGACAGAGTATGTGAGATTTCCGGTAAAGAGTACCTGAAGGAGTACGAGACAGATGTATCCATCCGTATTGTAACGGACCACATTAAATCCTGTACATTCATGATCTCCGACGGTATTATGCCGTCCAACGAAGGTCGTGGCTATGTACTTAGAAGACTTTTAAGACGTGCGGTTCGTCACGGCAGAAAACTCGGTATCGAAGGTAAGTTCCTTGCAAACCTTTCTGATACAGTTATCGCTCTTTCCAAGGATGGTTATCCGGAACTTGAAGAGAAGAAAGTGATGATCTTCAAAGTTCTTACAGAGGAAGAAGATAAATTCAATAAGACCATCGACCAGGGGCTTGCAATCCTTGCAGATATGGAAGAGGCTATGAAGGCTGAGGGCAGAACAAAGCTTTCCGGCGCAGATGCTTTCAAACTTTACGACACATACGGATTCCCGCTTGATCTTACCAAGGAAATCCTCGAAGAGAAGAACTTCGAAGTTGACGAAGATGGTTTTGCTGCCTGCATGAAAGAGCAGAAAGAGAAAGCAAGAAAAGCAAGAAAGACAACAAACTACATGGGCGCAGATGTAACTGTTTATCAGTCCATCGATGCTGCGATCACAACGGAGTTCGTTGGCTATGACAATCTGGTTTACGATTCTGAGATCACAGTTCTCACAACAGAGGACGAGATCGTTCAGGCTCTTACAGACGGCCAGACAGGTACAATCCTTGTAAAAGAGACACCGTTCTACGCTACAATGGGTGGCCAGCAGGGCGATATCGGTGTGATCGTGACAGAGAACGCGGAGTTCGTTGTTGAAGATACAATCAAATTACAGGGTGGCAAAGTGGGTCACGTTGGTAAAGTAGTGAAGGGCATGTTCCAGAACGGCGAGACTGTTACATTAAAAGTAAATGAGCAGAATCGTGCGTTAACAGCCAGAAACCACTCTGCAACACACCTTCTTCACAAAGCGCTTCGTCTCGTTCTCGGCGAGCACGTGGAGCAGGCCGGTTCCCTCGTAACAAAAGACAGACTTCGTTTTGACTTCACACATTTCTCCGCTATGACAGCAGAAGAAATTAAGAAAGTAGAAGAAATCGTAAACAACGAGATCAAGGCAGGCCTTGAGATCGTAACAGCAGAAATGAGTCTGGAAGATGCGAAGAAGACAGGCGCTATGGCTCTCTTCGGTGAGAAATACGGCGAGTCTGTTCGCGTTGTTAAAATGGGTGACTTCTCCACAGAGCTTTGTGGTGGTACACATGCATCCAATACAAATACAATCGGTTCCTTCAAAATCCTCTCTGAGGCAGGTATTGCAGCCGGCGTAAGACGTATTGAGGCATTAACATCTGACGGTCTCATCGCTCATTACGAGCAGGTTGAGAAAGAGTTCCACGCTGCTGCAGCTGCTGCAAAGGCAAATCCGGCAGATTTAACAGCGAAGATTACAGCGATGATGGAAGAAATCAAAGCTCTTCACGCTGAAAACGAGAAATTAAAATCCAAGATGGCAAAAGAAGCTATGGGCGACGTTATGGATCAGGTAAAAGAAGTGAAGGGCGTAAAGGTTCTCGCTGTAAAAGCTGACGGCGTTGATATGAACGGCTTAAGAAATCTTGGTGATCAGTTAAAAGAGAAATTAGGAGAAGGCGTTATCGTTATCGCTTCCGTCCTCGACGGTAAAGTAAACTTAATGGCAACAGCAACAGACGGCGCTATGAAGCAGGGTGCACATGCAGGTAACCTCATCAAAGCAATCGCAGGTCTTGTTGGCGGCGGCGGCGGTGGTCGTCCGAACATGGCTCAGGCCGGCGGTAAAAATCCGGAAGGTGTAGCTGCTGCACTTGAGAAAGTCCTTGAGGTTGTAGACGGCCAGATGAAATAAGACGAAATCAGCCTAAAATCTCTAAAAATCCGTCATAAAAAATTTTTAAGAAAAAATAAAAAAAATGTTGACGAATGGGTATTTTATGTTATAATACTAGATGTGCTAAAAAATACCCAAACAGTTGTATTATGCACAATTACACAACTGGAGGGAGGTTAGGTGTGAGCTATGTCAAACGTAATCGTTAAAGAGAACGAAAGCCTGGACAGCGCTTTACGCAGATTCAAAAGAAACTGCGCAAAAGCAGGTATTCAGCAGGAAATTCGTAAAAGAGAACATTATGAAAAACCGAGCGTAAAACGCAAAA
>CALEJD010000054.1 GCA_937898195.1 uncultured Clostridia bacterium
GACTTTTCGCAGGTGACGATATTGAAATTCCACAGTTTAACGATACAATCCGTGATATTTTACTTCGTCAGGCAAGTGAAGATTTTGACTGGTCTGATATAAGCCCCACAATCTTCGGTGCGGTGTTTGAAAGTACATTGAATCCCGAAACTCGTCGTTCAGGCGGAATGCACTATACCTCTATAGAAAATATACATAAGGTTATTGACCCCTTATTTCTTGATGAACTTCGTGAAGAACTTGCCGAGATTAAGGAAATTTCTGTTGACCGTACAAGAACAACAAAGTTAAAGGCATTTCAAGATAAGATTTCTAAACTTACATTCTTTGACCCCGCTTGTGGCTCAGGTAATTTCTTAACAGAAACATATATCTCCCTTCGTCGCCTTGAAAATGAGGTTTTGCGTTGTCTTTCTAATCAGATTACTATGTTTACTGATATGGCACCAATTAAGGTGTCAATCGGTCAGTTTTATGGTATCGAAATCAATGATTTTGCAGTAACAGTTGCCAAAACAGCCCTTTGGATTGCTGAAAGTCAGATGATGAAAGAAACAGAAGATATTTTACATACCGATTTGGATTTCTTACCACTTAAATCCTATGCAAATATCACAGAGGGCAATGCCTTGCGTATCGATTGGGAAACAGTTGTACCAAAAGACAAACTCAACTATATTATGGGTAACCCACCATTTGTGGGTATGAAAGAGCAAACCAACGAAAATAAAAAAGATATGCAACTTGTTGTACCATTAAAGAAATTTAAACAAATGGACTATGTTGCTTGTTGGTATTTTAAGGCTTCAAGATTTATTGAAAATTCAAATATAGAAGTTGCATTTGTGTCAAGCAACTCTATTGTTCAGGGCGAACAAGCATTGACAATATGGAAATATTTATTTGAAGTTGAAAAAGTTATAATTAATTTTGCACACACAACTTTTGTATGGGATAGCGAGGCAAACATAAAGGCACATGTTCACTGTGTTATAATTGGATTTTCTAAAAATTCAAGAAAAGAGAAAATACTTTTTGATAATAAGAAGACAACAAAATGTGCCAACATTAATCATTATTTGACGATGGGTGATAATGTTTTTATAGAGAAAACTGGTAAACCAATTTGTGATGTTCAAGTTATGACAAAAGGTGCTCAGTTGATTGACGGAGGAAACTTTGTTGTTGGTAACCAAAAAAATTATGAAGATGTTATAAGAAAAGAACCTAATATAGAAAAATACATAAGACGATATTATAACGCAAGAGACTTAATTAATAATGGCGAAGAAAAGTATGTTTTATATTTAGAAGAGTGTTCACCACACGAAATTAAAAATAGTGCTTATATTCATAGCAGAGTACAAGCTGTATATGATTTTAGAGCCAACAATGAAAGTCCATCAACTAACATATTAAAAGACACACCATCAAGATATTTTCAACCACAAGTGCCAAATGGTAAGAGCGTAGTTGTTCCTGTTGTTTCTTCTGAAAATCGTAGATATATACCAATTTGCTTTATGCCAGAAGGAATGGTATATACTAATGCGTTATTCTTTATAGATGAAGCAACTATTTATACATTTGGTGTAGTAACATCTAATGTTCACATGTCATGGATGCGAACGGTTTGTGGTCGTTTAAAGAGTGACTATCGTTATTCAAATACAATGGCGTATAATACATTCCCTTGGCCAGCACCCACAGAAGAACAAAAAACAGAAATTGAAAGAACTGCACAAGCAATTCTTGACGCACGAGCATTATATCCAGATTGCTCACTTGCTGATTTGTATGACGAACTCACTATGCCTGTTGAACTCCGTAAAGCCCACCAAGTAAACGACAAAGCAGTAATGCAAGCATACGGTTTCAATTACAAAACAATGACCGAATCCGAATGCGTCGCAGAGCTTATGAAAATGTACCAAGAATTAACAAGATAGTTGTTAGGAGTATTTATGGGTAGAAAAAATCTTTATGAAATATTATCAAATATGAATTTTAATGTATATAACGAGTCAAAAACGCTAATGGATTTATTTGAAAATGAGAAAGAATGGTATAATGGACGTTATAGTGAATCACTTATGCAATACATTGATAATAACTTTTTTAGAGAAATGACTATACGCGGAACATACATTAATATTGAAACAATGATGACTGATTTGGGCATATTGTATTCTTCAAGCAATCTTGACACTTTATTTACACTTTGCGAATTTTTTCTTCATATTTTTTCTTATCATAAATTGTTTTCAAAAAGGGCAATTGAACAAGTTAATGTTATTCTTCAAAATATATATTTAATAATGGACAAAACAAATCATGTGATACATAAAATAGGCGATAAACAATTTGTTATTGTTAAGAAAAATATGGCATCTATTGAAACAGCAGAAATTGTAACAGATGAACATATTTCGAATGAAATAATGAGATATAATCATTTTGCGATTAAGGGTGATTTAGAAGAAAAACGACAAATACTCAATAATATTAGCCAATATGTTGAACCAATTTTGAAATCACGAAAATTGGGACAAGCAGGATACAAAGAGATTGAGTCTAATATGGGCTTTTTATTAAACAATTTACATATAAGACACAATAACAAAGAGGGTGCAAAAGCACAAGAATATACCGTAAAGTTGAAAAATTCTGAATTGGAAGATTGGTATAATAAAATATACGATTTATCTCTCATAGTCATAATGCTGAATGAAAATTTGTCAGTACAAGATGAAATTAAATCATTAAAAAATAATTATAATTGGAAAACATAATTAAAGAGGTAATATTATGTCATTCGTTCACTTACATGTGCATACTGAATATAGCTTATTAGATGGTGTTTGCCGTCTTAATAGGCTTTGTTCTGCTGCAATGATGAGAGGACAAAATGCAATAGCAATTACTGACCACGGTAATCTTTTTGGTGCTGTTGATTTCTATAAAGAAGCAAAAAAAGTGGGGATAAAACCTATTATCGGTTGTGAAGTTTATGTTGCATCACGCTCGAGATTTGATAAAGTTCACGGTGTTGACTCTGACAGACATCATCTTGTTTTACTTTGTAAAAATGAAATCGGTTATCAAAACCTTATCAAGATGGTTTCTTCTGCTTGGGTTGATGGTTTTTATACTAAACCACGAATTGACAAAGAGTTGTTAGAAAAGCATCATGAAGGTCTTATTTGTCTTTCTGCTTGTCTTGCGGGTGAAATCCCAAAACTCATTGAGCGCGGTGAAAAAATTCGAGCAAAAGAAGTAGCACTTTGGTACAATAAAGTCTTTGGTCAAGGAAATTTTTATCTTGAAATTCAAAGTCACGGAATTTCTGAACAAGTTAAAGTTAACGAAGGTCTTATCCAACTTTCAAAAGATACAGGAATACCTCTTGTTGCAACAAATGATGTTCACTATATTGACAGGGAAGACTCAAAAATACAAAAAATTCTTATTTGTATAGCAACAAACCATACAATTGATGAAGAAAATTCTCTTGAATTTGAAACTGATAATTTCTATCTTAAAACCGAAGAAGAAATGCAGAGTCTTTTTGGATATGTACCAGAAGCACTTGAAAATACACAAAAAATTGCAGATATGTGCAACTTTGATTTTGAATTTGGTAATACCAAACTTCCAAATTTTGATGTGCCCAGTGGACAAACTCACTTTGATTATCTTAGAAATAAGTGCTATCTAGGTTTAAAAGAAAGATATGGTAATAACCCAGATAAATTATATATTGACCGACTTGAATATGAGTTGTCTGTAATAAATAATATGGGTTATGTTGACTATTTCTTGATAGTAGCCGACTTTATAGGGTATGCTCGTGACCACGGAATTCCAGTAGGCCCTGGACGTGGTTCAGGTGCTGGTAGTATCTGTGCTTATTGTATGGGTATTACTAATATCGACCCAATAAAATACAATTTGATTTTTGAAAGATTCTTAAATCCTGAACGCGTTAGTATGCCTGATATTGACGTTGACTTCTGTTATGAACGCAGGGGAGAAGTAATCGATTATGTTATCAATAAATATGGGGCAGACCACGTTGCACAGATTGTAACATTTGGTACAATGGCTGCTCGTGCTGCACTTCGTGATGTTGGTCGAGCAATGGGGCTTTCTTATGCAACTGTTGATAATGTCGCAAAGAAAATTCCAAGAGCTTTGGGAATGACTATTGAAAAAGCATTAGCTGAAAGTGAAGATTTAAAAACTCTCTATGACAGTGATGAGTCAGTTAAAGAACTTGTCGATAATGCTAAAAAAGTTGAGGGTATGCCTCGCCATGCTTCAACTCATGCGGCGGGTATTGTTATTACAGATAAACCTGTCAGCGACTATGTTCCACTTGCCACAAATGATGAATCTGTTGTAACACAATTCACTATGACAACAATTGAAGAGCTTGGTCTTTTGAAGATGGACTTTTTAGGGCTTCGCACATTAACGGTTATAAATGATTGTGTTAAGATGGTTCAAAAGAAAAATCCAAACTTTGATATTGAAAAGATTCCACTTGATGATAAGAAAGCATATTCTTTATTTACAAGTGGTCAGACTGATGGTGTTTTTCAATGTGAATCAAGTGGTATGAGAAGCGTGTTTATGCGCCTTAAACCAACAAATCTTGAAGATATTATTGCTGTTATTTCGCTCTATCGACCAGGTCCAATGGATTCTATTGACAGTTATATTGAAAATCGTCACAACAGCGAAAATATTAGATATAAAACACCAACGTTAAAAGATATTCTTGATGTTACTTATGGTTGTATGGTCTATCAAGAACAGGTTATGCAAATTTTCCGTTCATTAGCAGGCTATTCTCTTGGTCGTGCTGATATTGTTCGTCGTGCTATGTCAAAGAAAAAACATAAAGTTCTTGAGGATGAGCGCGCATTTTTCTGCGAAGGTTGTGCCAAAAACGGGATTTCAAATAATATAGCTAACGAAATATTTGATGATATGTCATCATTTGCCTCATATGCATTCAACAAATCACACGCAGCAGCCTATGCCGTTGTTGCTTACAGAACAGCTTATTTAAAAGCATATTATCCTTGTGAATTTATGGCGTCACTTCTTACAAGTGTGTTGGACAATGCAACGAAAGTTTCAGGTTATATTGAAGATTGTAAGAGAAACGGTATCAAAATTTTAAATCCAAATGTAAATTATAGTAATAAAACATTTACAACAGATAATAATCACGAAAAATCAATAATGTTTGGACTTCTTGCTATCAAGAATTTAGGTCACGATTTTATTGATACCATTATAAATGAAAGAAAAATGAATGGAGAATATAAGTCTTTCTATTCATTCTGTAAGCGTGTTCATGGCAAGTCATTTAATCGTCGTGCAGTTGAAAGCCTTATAAAGAGTGGGGCTCTTGATAATTTAGGTAGCAATAGACATGAAATGATGATTAATCTTCCATTTATCATTGATGAGTTGGATGCTGCTAAACGGAGAAATCTTGATGGCCAAATTGGTTTCTTTGATATGATGAACACTTCGGGTAATGTTGATTATAAAATGCAAAAAGTTGCTGAATTTTCAACGCAAGAGTTGTTATCAATGGAGAAAGAAACAACAGGACTTTATATTTCTGCTCATCCAATGGAAGAATATGCTAATTTGTCATTAAAACTAAAATGTGACAAAGTTTCTGATATTTTGAGTGCAGATGATTACAATTCAAAATATAGTGATGGTTCATCGGTAAAAGTTTTAGGAATAATAACTGATATAACCAAAAAGCAGACAAAGAGTGGAGAATATATGGCTTTTCTCACTCTTGAAGATGTTGTTGGGTCTGTTGAAGTTATTGTATTTCCTAAGCTACTATCAAGATTTGCAAATAAAATCTCAAATGGTTCAACAGTAATGGTTGGCGGAAGACTTTCGATGAGAGAAGAAGAAAATCCAAAAATAATTTTAGATTTCATTGAGTCTGCTGAACAAATTCAGGTCAATAACAATAAGCGGATAGGCTTATTCGTTAGATTTTCAAATAATAAATCTCAAGAATTTATTAAGTGTTCAGAATTTCTTAATAAAAATGCTATTGATGGTGATACAATGCTTTATTACTATTTTAATGATAGTAAAAAGTATTTCCCGTGCAAAAAAATAAGTGTAAATGAGTACTTAATAAGAGACTTAAAACTCATTGTCGGGGATAAAAATGTAATATTACAAAAATAGTGCAATTACTTGCATTTTAGTGTTTCTTGTGATATTATATGATTTCAATGTGGTAATATTTAGTAATTAAGGGTGATAAAATGAAAACAATCGGAGTTTTAACAAGTGGTGGCGACGCTCCTGGTATGAACGCTGCTGTTCGTGCGGTTGTTCGTGCAGGTTGTGAAAACGGATTTAGAGTGATGGGTATCAGAAGAGGCTATAATGGTCTTATGCAAGGTGATATGTTTGAAATGAATCTTCGTTCAGTTTCAAATATTATTAACCGTGGTGGTACTGTTCTTTATTCAGCAAGAAGTCCTGAATTCAAAACAGAAGAAGGTCTTCAAAAAGCACTTAAAGTTGCAAAAGATGTTAATATGGAAGGTATCGTTGTTATTGGTGGTGACGGCTCATTCCGTGGCGCTCGTGATTTATCTCTTCGCGGTGTTAACTGTGTTGGTATTCCAGGTACAATTGACAACGATATTGCTTGTAGTGATTATACAATTGGTTATGATACTGCAATGAATACTGTTCTCGAAATGGTTGACAGACTTCGTGATACATCTGAATCACACGACCGTTGTTCAGTTGTTGAAGTTATGGGCAGACGTGCAGGTTATATTGCACTTAATGCTGGCATTGCTTGTGGTGCAACTTCAATTCTTATTCCAGAAGTAGAATATGATTTCCAACGCGACGTTATCGACAGAATGAAGAGAACTCAGAAAACAGGTAAGAAACATTTCATTATCATTGTTGCTGAAGGTATCGGTGGCGTTGAAGAAATGGCAAAGAGAATTGAAGCAGAAACAGGTGTTGAAACTAGAGCAACTGTTCTTGGTCATGTTCAGCGTGGTGGTCATCCAACTGTACGTGATAGAGTTACAGCTTCTCTTATGGGACACAAGGCTGTTGAACTTCTTAAAGCAGGCATCGGCAACAGAGTTCTTGCAATTAACAAAGATGAAATCGTTGATTATGATATCTTTGAAGCTCTCAATATGAAAAAATCTCTTAATATTGAAGACTATAAGATTGCACACGAAATCTCAATATAATTATGTCGAATATTATTCTTATAGGAATGCCCGGTTGTGGAAAAAGCACAATCGGGGTTATTCTTGCTAAAACCATTGGTGTTGGTTTTGTTGATACAGATTTAATTATTCAACAAAGAGAAAATCGTCTTTTGCAAGATATTATCGATAAAGACGGAATTGATGCATTTTTAGATTGTGAAGAAAATGCTGTTAAAACCGTTGAATGTGATAATACTGTTGTTGCAACAGGTGGCAGTGTTGTCTATCGTGAAGACGCAATTACGCATTTAAAAAAGAATGGTAAAATTTTCTATTTGAATGTGCCACTTGATGAAATAAAAAATAGACTCAACAATATTAGCACAAGGGGTATTGCAGCAAATAAAAATGATTCTGTTGATGATATTTTTATTGAACGTGAACCACTTTATAAAAAGTATGCAGATGTGATTATTGATTTAACTGATAGCACAGTTGAGCAAGCAGTTGAAGAAATCTGCAAAAAAATTTAATAAAAAAATTATGCCTTACGAAATTTTCAAATTTAGTGAAAATTCTCCGTAAGGCGTTTATTTTTCCGTAAATATTTATTCTTCGCAGTGGCAAATTATTAGTGCGACTTGTGGTCGTACGGAGGTGAAAAATGCGAAGTTTAATAAAATTTTTATCAGTTATTAGTTCGTTTATTTGTACAATAATTTTTATTCTTGTGTATGTTGGTAATATGCTTATTCCTGATTCAATTATGACCGTTGAAGATAAAGGGTATATCGCACCTGAATTTATGGGATTTAATATTTATAAAAGCAGTTTGTTTCAAGAAACAGGTGCTGTTACAGGGACTGCCCGTGCATCACAAAAAAATTCTGAAATTAAACTGTTAAATATTATTCCCGTAAAGAAAACAAAAATAACTAATACCAAAAGACAATATGTTGTTCTTGGTGGTGATATTTTTGGAATAAAGCTTTATACAGACGGAGTAATAGTAGTTGGAACAGATACAATCGAAACAGACAACGGTAATATTTGTCCAGCAGAAAACGCAGGACTTAAAACGGGTGATGTAATATTATATTTTAATGATATTAAAATTGAGTCAACAAAACAATTCACATCTTTATTGCAAAACAACAAAGGTAAAAATGCAAAGTTAACTGTTAATAGAAATGATAAAAATATTGATTTAAACTTTGCTACAGTAAAAGAAAAAACCAGCGGAAAATATAAAGCTGGGCTTTGGGTTCGTGATAGCACAGCAGGAATCGGCACAGTAACATTTTATAACACATCAAACAACTCTTTTGGTGGTTTAGGCCACGCTATATGTGATATCGATACGGGTGAAACAATGCCAATGAGAAAAGGTGAAATGGCAGAAGCTTATGTTAACGGTCTATATAAAAGTCAGAACGGATGTGTTGGAGAATTGTGTGGAGTATTAACGGGAAAAACTTTGGGTGCACTTTGCGTAAATAATGAAACGGGAATATATGGTTACACTTATTTTGGTGCACAAGGTGGGCAGCTACCGGTTGCAGTTAAACAAGAAGTAAAAGAAGGATATGCTCAGATTTATTGTACAATTGATAAAAATCCACCACAGTATTATGATGTAAAAATAGCAAAAGTATATTCGAATTCGTCGTCAGTAAATAAAGATTTAGTAGTTGAAGTAACAGACAAAGATTTGATTTCAAAAACAGGTGGAATTTTGCAAGGTATGAGTGGTACACCAATAATTCAGAATGGAATGCTAGTAGGTGCAATTACCCATGTGTTTGTAAACAATCCAAAACAGGGCTATGGAATTTTTGCTGAAAGAATGCTTGAAACCTCTGTAAGTCGTGAGATGCAAAAGAACGAGCAAGTTAAAAATGCATCTTAAAAAAAGGGTAGTAGCCAATTGGCTACTACCCAAATCCTATTTAGTTTTTCAAACTTTGTAATGGTGCGGGGATTCGACCACCACGGTTAATGAATTTAGCAGGTGATGCTGTGTTGAGTTTCATTACTGGACCATAACCCAAGAGACCACCAAAATTAAGAGTATCACCAATATCCTTGCCAATAGCAGGAATAAGTCTAACTGCTGTTGTTTTTGAGTTAACCATACCGATAGCAGCTTCATCAGCAATAATACCAGAAAGAACTTCTGCAGTTGTGTCACCAGGTACAATAATCATATCAAGACCAACAGAGCAAACACAAGTCATTGCTT
>CALEJD010000055.1 GCA_937898195.1 uncultured Clostridia bacterium
AGATGCAAAAGCAAGTCCATTGGACCCTCAAAAACATCTAATTTATACGATATTTTTTCCATAATAAACCTACTTAAAAAAGAGTAAATGGGAATTTCGCAATGCTTGAAAAAAGACCTAAAATCAAGTTTGAAATAATTGCTAATGGTGTTGAAAGCACACCTGATAAAATTAAAATAAACACAACAATTACAACATATCTTTCATACTGCAAAAACTTATAGTAATACTTTGCTGGTATCAATAACTGCAAAATTCTCGAACCATCAAGTGGTGGAATTGGCAACAAATTGAATACGGCAAGATTAACATTAATTGCAGCCGCAAAATACAAGAATGATACTATTGGATAAAGCAACATCATGTCAGCTTTGTAAAATACTGTTTGAACAAGAACTGATAAAAAAACAAATATAAATCCCATAATCAAATTAGAAGTTGGGCCTGCAATAGCTGTAATTGCCATTCCTTTTTTAGGGTCTTTAAAGTTTCTTGGATTAACGCTAACAGGTTTTGCATAACCAAACCCGCAAAGAAAAATCATTAATGCACCTAAAAGGTCAATGTGAGCAAACGGATTTAGAGTAAGTCTTCCTGATAATCTTGGTGTTTCGTCACCTAGTTTTGTTGCAATTAAAGCATGAGCATATTCATGAATTGGCATCGTACAAAAAACTACAAATAAGCGTGAAAACAAGCCAATCATTAATTCTAAAAAATCAAAATTGCCACCGATTAAATCAAAAAGCATAACAAACTCCTTTCCGTTTTCTTAAAATAATATTATATTCTAAATGTTACAATTCTGTCAATATTATTAAAATCAAAAAGAATATCAGACGAAGATATTTTTTTCGCAAAAATTTCACAAATTAATTGACTTTGTCCTTCACCACATTCAAATGCTACAAACCCATTCTTTCTGACTTGTTTCAACCATTTATCATAAATCACATGATAAAAATCAAGGCCATCCACGCCTCCATCTAAAGCTGATACTGGTTCAAACTGCACTTCATTTTGTAAACATTCAATTACAGAAGTTTCAATATATGGTGGATTTGAAAGTAAAATATCGCATAATGGAAGGGAGCTACAATCATAATCAAAAATATCACATTTAATTATTATGGCATTATCCAATTTATATTTCTCTTTATTTTTTACAAGATAATTAAATGCTTCATCTTCTTTTTCAAACAGATAAACTTTTGCATCTTTTCTGTGATTTGCTATTGTTAAACCAATGCAACCAGTACCTGCACACAAATCGTAAATTACAGGTGATTCTATATCTTTAATCTTTTCAAGAGCAAAATCAACGAGCATTTCAGTTTCAGGACGTGGAATTAACACACCTTTCCCTACGTAAAACGTCATATCATAAAAATCCCAACAACCAAGAATATACTGCAATGGTTCAGATTTTTTTCGCCTTGAAATAGCATTATTTATTCTTCTTATATCATCATCACAAATAATTAAATTTTTTGTAACAAGAGCAGTTTTATCAATATTGAGCATTGTTTCAAACATACACAATGCTTCGAATTTAGCATCATCTGTAAAACTTAATTCATCAACACATTTGTAATAAAATTCTTTTGCAGTCATCAGATTTTGTCATCCTCAGGGTTATCAGTTAAAACAGCTTTCATCGATTCAATAGCAACTTCAATAATGTCATCTGTTGGTTCAACTGTTGTAATCCTTTGCATTAAAAGCCCAGGATATGAAAGTATTGATATAATAAAGTTATCATGCTTTCCTGCGAATTTAATAAACTCATATCCAATGCCCATAACAAGAGGTAAAATAGCAATTTTAATCAACATCCAAAGCATTTTATTAATTGTTTGCAATTCGGGAAAAATAACAACTAAAGAGAATGATAAAAACATACTGATAATTAACATTACAAACATAAAAGCTGTTCCACATCTTGGATGAAATCTTGACATTTTTCTAACATTTTCAACAGTTAATTCAAGTCCATTTTCATAGCAAAAGATTGTTTTATGTTCAGCACCATGATACATAAAAACTCTTTTTATCATAGACATTTTTGAAACAACAATCATATATGAAATAAAAATTATTATTCTTAAAACACCTTCAAACAACGGATGATATTTTGCAACATCAACACTACGAAGAATATAGTCATCAAACAAATCTACTAAAAGAGTAGGAAGATACATAAAAATCAAGAAAGCAAGTCCTACACCCAACACAGCAGAAATAACGCTGATTACAGCCATCATTTTTTCACCCATATGGTCATTAAGCCATTTGTCGAGTTTTGACATCTCTTCTTCTTTTTCTTCTTCGGTCAATGTTTTATCAGCGGATTTCATCAAATACTTATAGCCAGTAATCATTGATTCAGCAAATCCAACAACTCCACGAATAATTGGCCACCCAAAGAGTTTACATTTGTTTTTCCAAGGAATATATGTTTCTATCTCTGTCTCAATGGAACCATCAGGGAGACGAAGTGACATAGCTGTCCCCTTTGGTCCACGCATCATAATTCCTTCTATTAATGCTTGTCCACCTATTGAAGTTTTATGTTTAGTATTTTTGTTCATATTTTCACCTTGTTCTACTGTTTTTAGGCAGAATAATTGTAGTTGTTGTGCCCTTACCGATTTTACTTTCAATAATCATCTCACCATTATGAAGTTTGATAATTTCGTCCGTAACAGCAAGTCCGATACCACTTCCACGCACACTATTGTTTGCCTTATAAAATTTTTCTCTGATTCGTGGCAGGTCATTTTTTGAAATACCACATCCATTATCACTTATCGTAATCTTCACAGAGTTATTTATATTTTCAAGACTGACTTTTACAAAGCCACCTTTTTTATTGTATTTAAAGCTGTTATCAATAATATTCACAAAAGCCTGTTTAAGCCGATTTGCGTCGCCGGGCATTTTTATAGGATTATTCGGCAAGTCTGTTATTAGTTGAATACTATCTCTTTCAGACCTTTCACGAAATACTTCAAGAACATCAGATAACTCCTTATTTATATCAAGAATTCCGTTTTTTAATGAGAGTTTTCCACTTTCCATTCGTGAGAAGTCTAACAATTCTTCAACGAGCGTTGTTAATCGCTCTGATTCTTTGACAATAACATTAATACCCTTATCAATTAACTCACTGTCACTATCTTTTGCTAAACGAATTGTCTCGCCCCATCCTTTGATAGCTGTTAACGGGGTTCTGAGTTCATGAGAGACCGTAGATATAAACTCATTTTTCATTCGCTCAGTTTCGCCAATTTCATGAGCCATATTGTTTATTGTGTCACACAACTGGCCAATCTCGTCATTATATTTATGTTGTTCTATTGACGCATTAAAGTCCCCTTTTGCTATTTTGGATGCAGTTTCATTAATCTTTTTAACAGGGTTTATAATTGATTTTATGAAATAAGCACCCGATGTGTAAACAAAGAAAATAAATACTAAAACAAAAAATCCAATAAGCAAAAATATTGAAGTTAATTGTTTATCAACATCATCAAGGGAAATTATATATCTAACCGCACCAACTGGCACACCATCAGTTTTTGGTAAAAGATAGGACAATGCCATTACCTTTTCACCATTCTGCATATCGCCTATCCATTTGCCCTTGCCATCTTCACTGATTAAAGCAAAATTATAATCGGGATATTGTTCACCACTAACAGAAAATCCAGTTGAAGAAACAACTACATCACCATATTTATCTATAACCCAAACTTCCATAAGGTTTTTATCAGAAAAATTGTTAACAAAATTTCGCGCTACCTGATTAAATGTCTCGTCTGTAACAGGACCGGAAGTAGTAAAGGTTGACACAACCATAGATGTTGCTCGTGAATTAAGTGTCATTTCAACAGAATTGTAATATTGTCTTTTTAAGACAACCCCAACAGCAATGCCAATAATGATAATCAATACAATAATGCCAAGCAAAACAGACATAGCCCATCTCTTAACAATACTGTTTTTAATCATTATGACACCACCTTACTTTAAACAATCCATTTGTATCCCATACCCCAAACTGTTGTTAAATGCTTGGGTTGAGAAGGCTCATCTTCAATTTTATTTCTAAGTCTGTGAATATTAACATCTACGACTTTTTCATCACCAAAGTATGTGTCGCCCCAGACAAAATTCAAAATATCTTTTCGGCCAAGGGCAACATTGGGATTAGAGAAGAAATACTCAATAATTTGAAATTCAACTTGTGTCAGTTCAACAGGTTCACCATTTTTGGTTAATGTATGACTTCTTAAATCCAGTACAAATTCATTCAGCTCAATCGAATTATCAACGTTTTGCTCTTCTTCACTAACAAATGTCAGGGAGACCCTACGATGAATTGCATCAATTCTTGCCATAAGCTCGGATGGTGAAAATGGTTTTGTAACATAATCATCTGCACCAACCATCAAGCCAGTTACTTTATCCATTTCTTGTGTTCGAGCAGTAAGCATTATTATGCCAACGCGTCTATTTTTACTACGGATATATTTACACACTTCCAGACCGTCAATGCCTGGCATCATAATATCTAAAACGACAACATCAATTTTTGAATCAAACTCATCAAAAAGTTTAATTGCTTCTTCACCATTTGATGCTTCGATAACTTCATATCCGCTTCTATGTAAATTAATAACCACAAAATCACGAATTGATGATTCGTCTTCTGCAACTAAAACATACTTCATAATAATTCTCCTAACCAACTATTACAAAATTTTTCAACAGTGTTGTTTCGTTGTATCCAGAACTGCTATTAAAGAGATATGTATAAACTAGAATTCCATCTTCTAAAAACTTTGTGTATTTACCATTATAATTGTCCCACTCATTCGTGTTGAACACCTTAAAAGAAATTATTTCAATTTTTTCTGTTCCATCACTAGAATTTTCATAAAAGCATAAAACAGAATTATCTATATTATAAGTGATTTCAACTTTGCTAACCCACTCATCAGGGATTGTATAAAAATAGTTATATGAAATATTATACAAACATTTGAAATCAACTAATAGTTCATTATTTTTGATTTCATACCAAACTGTGAGTGATAGCGGAGTTGTCTCAGATGAGTTACTCGAAACATTAATAGCATTTGGCATTATTTCAAACGTTGGGATTTCAACTATACCATCATTATCAATATCTGAACTAAAAATTTGGGAACCCCTTGCAGTTAATGGAATTTCAGATGTGTTAGCTTCATATAATGGTAAATTAATCGAAAAGTCGGCATGAGCTATATTGATTACTTCTGTTATTAATGTATTTTCATTAATTAAACCATCAATGTAAATTCGAGTATAATTATTAAAGTTATCAGTAGTAATATTATAAATATCAAGCATATTGCTTAACGTTAGAGTTATGTCAGTGTCAACTAAATAATCAGAATTAAAACTGAGAAGTCTTGCAGTAGTACGATTTTCAATATTTGCAAGATTAATGTTTATTAAAAGAATTTCATCGCACTTATCGTTGTTAAAATCGTCAACAAATATTTTAGTAAAATATTCTGTTTTCAAGAGAAGAGTTTCTTTTTCGGTATAGCTATAAACAGTTAAAACTCTATCACTAACAAAAGAAAAAGAATTGTTTTTACTCTTTTCTGTTGCAGTTAGAAATGACCATGAAATTATGATTTCAAAAACACCATCACCATTCAAGTCAGCGAATTCAATTTCATAAATCTCTTCGCCACGGCCTTTAATGTTGGCAACTCTTTCCCAATTGTCAACATTTTTCTTGAAAATGCTGAAATAAGCAACTTCACTCTTAGTTGGGTCAGAATAAAAAGCAAGTGCTTCTGGTGAATTGTCATTATCTAAATCATAAAAAAGAAAGGATGAGCGATTATCGCCACTAATCGGATTCTTCATTATTACATAATTAACATTATCTAATGACTTTTCAAACGCAACTTGAAGTAAGTTGCTTTCACCACTTAATTTTGGTGGTCTCATTAAGGTATCAACAGTATTAATAGAAAAATCACACGAACTGAAAGTAAGGCAGATTATTACAACTAAACATAATGCTATTATTTTTTTCATACTCTGCCCTCCTTTTTTGTTATTGATTTGGAGTAACTTTTACTCTAATATCATATTTGCCAAATGCCCAACAACCATTCTCACTATTTACAAGAACTTTTGCTGGAATAACATTGGTGTCTTTAGTTAACGATTTGTCTGCAGTATCTACCACAATTGATATATTGTCAGCAGTAATTTTTTCAAGAGAAGCCGGTGTACCGATAACAGTAACCGCAATATCTTTATTACCATTTAAAGCAACCTTAAAGTCATTTCTATTGTCTTTTAATACTATTTTCGATGCCGGAACAGTAATTGTTTTTGATTCATAATTAGTAGCATTAATACGAACTCTAAATCGTTTTACTGATTCATCGACTATTTTAAATGAATTAATTGATTCAACATCTACATTAAAAGTGTTGTAACTATTTGAAATATCAGCAAAATCAATGGTATCAACAACAAAATGTTTTGTTGTCTCAAGAACATCAACTGGTACTGCAACTTTTACTGTTGACGGATACACTGTGTATGATAAAGGATTCTCAATAAAATATGACGGAGCATTTTTAAATTCAACGACGGTTGGCAATGAAACTACTTTTAAAACTGGTATAGTCATAGTAATTTCAGCTTCATCAATTGAAATTTTTGAATATTCAAGTTTTGAGCCGTCATCAGTAATAAGTTTAACATCAGGGTCAAATGTCGTTGTTTTTTCTAAAACCTCATTAACATTAGCAGTTGCATATACTCCTGTTATTCTGTTTATTTCAGTCGTTGGGCCACTGACAGTAACAGTATTTTTTGAAAAAACAATATCACCCATTATGCAACCTTCAGGAATAATTGTTTTGAGATTTGTGGCAACATCTCCACTCAAAGAAAGCTCCACTTCTTTATATGTGTCAAAAAACACTTCAATATATGTAGAAGAAACCGAAGAAATTGTGAATTCTTCAGAACTATCAGTTGGAGAAAGTTTAAGTTGAAGCGTTTTTGTACCAGCACTATTTACATAATTTGTATTTGCTTCAACTTGAATATCTTCAGCTTTAAGGTTTGATAAAACATACTTTTTGCCAGTAACTGTTACATCAACCGTAAATTCTGATTCACCAAAAATCTGCAATCCAAGCTGATGTGGAATACTATTTTCAAGATTAATTTTTACAGGTACATTTGTTATTACTGTCTGAATTTCAGGGCTTTTATCAATAGCTACCCAAACCCAAAGACCCAAAGCAATTATAAATGATACCACCATTAAAAAACGGTTATTGTTGAGAAGGCTTTCTAAAGAAAACTTTTTGCTATTATTCTTCATTTTTTCCACCTCTCAATATCTTTTTAAACTTATTTTCTTCCTTGTTGTTACTCTTAACAAAATTAGTTATCAATATTTCACGAAGAACACCGTCAGAAATATCTCTCATTAGTTTTCCGTTTTCTGCAACAGAAATTGCACCTGTCTCTTCTGAAACAACAGTAATAATTGCATCACTTGTTTCAGACATACCAATGGCCGCTCTGTGACGGGTTCCCAGTTCACTGCTCAAATTATCATTTGAAGTTAGTGGAAGAATGCAGCCAGCTGCTGTAACTCGTCCATCCTTAACAACTATTGCACCATCATGCATTGGCGCTTTAGGAAAGAAAATATTTTCAATTAATTCTGTTGTAACTTTTGCATCAAGCATTGTTCCTGTTTTGGTAATTTCACCTAACAAAGTTTCTTTTTCAAAAACAATTAAAGCACCAATTTTCTTGTCGCTCATATCAGCACAAGCCTTACAAATATCGTTAATTGAGTTGATTGTATTTTCTTGTTTTTCAAAATCAATTTTATTCTTTAAATTGAATATATTAAATTTTGTAACCGAGCTCTTACCAACTCGTTCAAGAATATGCCTTAATTCCGGAGCAAAAATAATAACAATAATTATAAATAGATTATTAAAAATAAAATTAAGTATGTACTTGCTGACTTCCATGTTCGCAAGACTAACAATCGCATAAATACACACTAAAATAATTAAGCCTTTAGCCAATTGAATTGCTCGTGTTTCTTTAATAAGACTTATAACACTGAAAATAACAAAAGCAACTAATATTATATCAAGAAAATCGCTTATACTATCAAAAGATAAGATTGCTTTTTTAAATTGTTCAAATGCTTCAATAAACATAAAACACACACTCTCGCTCTCATAAAAAAATACAATATATTGTAAATATCTGTAAAAAAGCATACAGATAGACATATTCACAATATATTGTATCACAAGTTATTTCATTTTGCAATTTTTCTGACACATTTTATTAGAAAATCTATATCTTTTTTTTGTGTAAAAACCGATGGTGAAATTCTAACAGTTCCGCTTTCAATTGTTTCCATCTTTTTATGAGCTAATGGTGCACAATGCAAACCCGCTCTGACAGCAATATTATAATCCGATAATTTCTTTGCAACCTCTTCACTGTGCATATTTTTAATATTGAAAGATAATATTGGAACAGAAATTATATCGTCATTATTATATAAGTTAATTCTATCAAGTTTTTTAAAATTTTCGTCTAAATACCTAATAAGTTTTTTCTCGTGATTATAAATCTTATTGATACCAATTTGATTTACAAAATCTATACCATAGCCTAACGCAATTATACCTTGTACATTTGGTGTTCCACTCTCAAATCTATCAGGAACAATATCAGGCTGAGTAGCTAAAACAGAATTACTACCCGTACCACCTTCAATAATCGTGTTCATAACTATATCATCTTTAATAATCATTACACCTGTACCTGCAGGACCATATAACCCTTTATGACCAGCACAACAAAGAATATCAACACCATCTTTATTGACACTGATTGGCAAAACCCCACCTATTTGCGCGGCATCTAGAATAAATAGTATTTTGTGTTTGTGAGCTAATTGAGCTAGTTTCTTATATGGCGTAATTATCCCAAAAACATTTGATGCACCAGTACAAATAATCGCAATTGTATTTTTTTTAATACAGTTAGAAAAGTTTTGTATTGTTTTAGTGTCGTCATTGTCCACTTGTGCAACAGAATAATCACAAATCCCATCTAATTCAAGTTTTTCGACGGTTCGCAAAACAGAGTTATGCTCTAAATCAGATATTATAAGATGACCACCTTTTTTAGCTATTCCCTTTATTGCCATATTTAAAGCCATAGTACAGTTATAGGTGAATACAACATTTTCAGGATTGGAGCAGTCGAAAAACTCACACAGTTTTTTTCTTACTTTATAAATCTGTTCTGTTGTATCTATTGCCATATTATAAAATCCACGACCAGCATTAGCACCGTAACTATAAAAGGATTTATTAAATGACTCGATTACTGATTTAGGTTTGGGATATGTTGTTGCACTATTGTCTAAATATATCATCTAACCAACTCATATCCCAAATATTTTACTTTGTTAATGTCAAGTCGTATTATTACTCGTTTAATATCACCAACGAAGTTTATGCTGTAACCACAACCCTCATTTTTTGTAGGATTAGTATTTTTATTTATTTTTACTCTATATCCCATAGTTTCAATTATTTCTTTAGCTTTCAGGGCATGTGTAACAGAAGAAAATTTAATTTTATACATAATTTATCACCCTATTACACTATATGAGAAAAAAGAAAAAAGGCTCATAAAGAGCCTTTCTTCATATGAATTTTATATTCTTTTTATCTTCAACAAGGCATACACAATGTGCTGAAATTCCTTCTTTCGAACCTGTGAAACCAAGTTTTTCTTCAGTAGTCGCTTTTACACTTACTTGATTAACAGGTATGCCAAGTGCTTTAGAAATATTCAATCTCATATCATCAATAAATGGTGCAAGCTTTGGTGCCTGAGCAATAACAGTTGCATCAATGTTATTTATAACAAAACCATAAGATTTGATAATCTCAACAACTTTTTTCAAAAGCTCAAGACTATCAGCGTCTTTGAAGTTGTCATCAGTATCCGGAAAATGTTTACCGATATCTCCTAACGCGCACGCACCAAGAAGAGAGTCAGAAATAGCATGAAGTAACACATCTGCATCAGAATGACCTAAAAGACCGACTCCATTGTTTTCAATTTCAACGCCACCAAGAATTAATTTTCGTCCTTCTATCAAGCGATGAACATCATATCCATGACCTATTCTAAGCATTGTTTTCTCTCCTTTTTGAAAGATAATATGTAGCAATTTCTATATCATTTGGAGTTGTAATTTTAATATTCGTATAATCACCGTCAACTATTTTAACTTTATGACCATAAGTTTCAATTAGTTTACAATCATCAGTAAAATCTTTGCTATTCGGTACATTTTCGACAGCACTAAGATATAAATCTTTCTTAAATATTTGCGGTGTTTGTACTGCTCTTAAAAAAGTTCTGTCAGGTGTATCAACTATATTCTCATTTTTATCGACACATTTTATTGTATCAACGACTTTCACGCCTGATGTAGCCGCATCGTATTTTATTGCACAATTCAAAGTATCAATAATTACTTTTTCAGTTACAAGTGGACGTGCGCCATCATGAATTGCGATAAAATCAGCATCACAAGACACGCTATTGATACCATTTAAAACACTTAATTGACGGGTTTCACCACCAACAACAACTGCTACAACTTTTGAGAAACAATAATCCTTTACAACTTCATTAACTTTATTAATGTCATTCTCACGAGTTACAATAACAATTTCGTCAATATTTTTGCAGTCTTGAAACGCTTTAATTGAATGCGCAATAACAGGCATTCCACAAATATTTAAAAACTGCTTGTTAATTCCACCCATACGTGAAGAATTACCTGCCGAAACAATTACAGCAGAAACAAATGATTTTCTATTCATTTTTTCTTCACTAACAAACGACATAAAATCACCTTATAACAAAGCTTCAACAGCAGCAAGTTTTGCACAAAGACAGAAAACTTCCATTGCTTTTTTCAAGTTATCAACTGATGGGAATGTTGGTGCAATACGAATATTTTTATCCTCTGGGTCAATACCATAAGGATATGTAGCACCTACTGTTGTAAGTACAAGTCCAGCGTCTTTACAAAGCTCACCAATTCTCTTTGCACTTGAACCAACGGTATCATAACTGATAAAATAGCCACCTTTAGCTTCTACCCATTTACCAATTCCAAGAGGTTTGATTTCACTTGCAAGAGTATCAAGAACTATCTGGAATTTTGGAGCAATAATCTCAGCATGCTTTTGCATATATGACTTAACACCATCAATATTTTTGAGATATTTTACATGACGAAGTTGATTAAGTTTGTCATAACTAATTGTCTGGAAATTAAGTCTTTTTTTAATTTCTGCAATATTCTTATCAGATGCAGCAACAGCTGAAACACCAGCACCTGGGAAAGTAATTTTCGAAGTTGATGTAAACTCAACAAAATAATCTTCTGTTCCAAATTCTTTGCAAGCATCAAATATATTTAAAAGCTTATCAGGTGTATCTGTTAATTCATGAACAATATAAGCGTTATCCCAAATCACCCTGAAATCTTTTGCAGCTGGTTTTAAACTTGCTAATGTACGAACTTTTTCGTCACTATAAGTTACACCTGTTGGATTAGAATATTTTGGTACACAAAACATTCCTTTAACCATTGGGTCTTTAACAAGTTCTGCTATTTTTTCAACATCAGGACCATTATCATCCATTTCAACAGAAATCATTTCAATGCCAAAGAATTCTGTAATAGCAAAATGTCTGTCATAACCAGGAACATTGCAGATAAACTTAACTTTACCCTGTTTTGACCAAGGTTCGCAACCTGCAACACCTAAATACATACACTGATTAAGATAGTCATACATAAGATTAAGGCTTGATGAACCACCAATAATAATGTTTTTTGCATCAACCTGTAGCATATCAGCAAAAAGTTTTTTGCATTCAGGAATACCATCAAGCACACCATAGTTACGACAATCAAAACCGTTATTTGCTTTGCAATCATCAGCATTAACAATTACATTGAGCATATCAACAGATAAATCAAGTTGGTCTGCCCCGGGTTTACCACGAGACATATCAAGCGACAAGCCAAGTGATTTGATTTCTTCATATTCTTTTTCAAGTTTGTTTTTAAGAGAAACAAGTTCATCTCTGCTCATTTCATTATAAAGCATGGGATAACCTCCAAAATATATATCTCCGATTATTGTATATTATTTATTTTGTTTTTGCAAGCAAATAATTTAAAAATTGCATATTTTAATGTATTTTAACGATTATATTAATATTTTTGAATAATTTAACAGACTTTTGTGCAATTTATTTGCTCTTTTTAATGATTCTTGGCAAAATAATCGGTCTTTTATTTTCAATCTTTTCAATTTCATTAATCAATTGTGTTTTTAAAGATTTTCTTATATGTGCACATTCTTTAGATTTAATCAAATTATTTTTTTGAGCTCTATCGTTTTTGTTATCATAGAGATAATCTTCAAAATATACTTTTGAACTTGATGACAAAAACTTTGCACAAGAAACTGAATATGTATATTCTTTAGTTCTTATCGCTCTTCCACACTGACTCTCACTAATTTGAATAAAAGCACAATCCTTATCGGGTCTTGACTGAATAGCTTCTCCTTGATAATTAAAAGGTACATCTATTTCACCTGACACAAGCAATGTTGGTGGTAAATCGATAAGACTCACAATTTCATCATCCCGTTTGCCTTGTTCAAAACCATTGCCTTTAATTACAAGTGGGATATGTATTGATGCATCATGACAACTTCTTTTATATTCGGCATTTCGAGTCTTAAAGTGACATCCGTGGTCAGATGTATATATAATTGTTGTATTATCATATATACCTTTTTGTTTTAATGTATTAATCAGTTTACCTAAATTGTCGTCAAGGCTTTCAATTGCAGCAAGATAATCGGGATATTGTTCTTTATAATTACCTTTTAAAAATGACAAATCTTCTGGAATTGGATAATCTTTATATTTGTTCACTTTATCTTTTGGACCTTCAAATCTGTTATGGTCATTCTGATGATGTGGTTCAAGCTGTGAAACAAACATAAAGAAAGGTTTATCACTGTCATAATTCTCAATATATTTTATTGCAAAATCGTTAATTTTGTCAGCTCTATAACCTTCAAAGTCAATTTTATTACCATTCTCATCAAACACATATCCATCATAACCATGAGAAGTAAATTCAAGAACATCTGCTCCACGGAAATATTTGTATCCCCATAAACGTTCTTTGGGAATAGCAGTCTTTTCGCATCTGATTTTTTCTCCGCCATTTTTCCCTGACGCAAGATGCAACTTACCAATATAAGCAGTTACATAGCCATTATTATTAAAATAATCAGCAAGTGTTTTAGCATCGTCACGAAGTGGAATTCCATTTATATGGCAACCGCATTCACTAGGATATAAACCTGTTTGCAAACTCGCTCTTGCAGGGCCACAGACAGGTTGACATGTATAGCAATTCTCAAAGAATGTTCCCTCATCTGCAAGCGCCATTAAATTCGGCATTATTTCTCTATTTACCGTATCATATCTTTGTTGGTCAGAAAAATAGAAAATAATATTTTGCTTCATATTTTTTCTCCGTTCATTTATTAAAAACATTATATCATAATAAAGAGATTTTACAATGAATTATTGAAAATATTAGTATTATATGATAAAATTATTTGATATTAATTAAGGAGATTTTATGATGGAGATTTTAAAATTAAATCCTGTTTTTAAAGATTATCTTTGGGGTGGCACAAAACTTCGTGATGAATATGGTTTTGAGTCTGACCTTGATAAACTTGCAGAGGGTTGGATGCTCTCTTGTCATAAAGATGGCCAGAACACAATATTAGGTGGAAATTTTGCAAACCAGACTTTGACAGATGTTATAAAGAACAACCCTGATTTTCTTGGAGAAAATGGTAAAAAATTTGAATATTTTCCTATTCTCATTAAACTAATTGACGCTAAAAATGATTTATCTGTACAAGTGCATCCAGATAATGAGTATGCAATGAGAGTTGAAAAAGAATACGGAAAAACAGAATGCTGGTATATTCTTGATTGTGAAGATAATGCAGAGCTTATTTATGGTTTTAATCGTGAGCTTTCAAGCGAAGAATTTAGAAAAGCAGTTGAAGAAAACACATTTCTTGATGCTGTAAATATAGTTGAAGTAAAAAAAGGTGACCTTTTCTTTATCGAAGCAGGAACATTACACGCTATTGGAAAAGGAATTCTTTTGGCAGAAATACAACAAAATTCGAATACTACATATCGAGTTTATGATTATGGCAGACTTGGTGCTGACGGTAAGCCAAGAGAGTTACACACAGAAAAAGCTATTGATGTTACAACTTGCACACCACCTACGCGAGATACAAATCCTGAAGGTAAACTTTTTGTTGGTAATGGTTTCACAAAACAATTACTTACAAAATGTGAATTATTCAATGTAGAAAAAATTACTGTAACAGAAGCATTCATAGATATTGCTGATAATAAATCATTTGTATCAGTTCTTGTTACAGACGGTGCTGGTAAAATCGATAATATTGAAATAAAAAAAGGAGATAGTCTTTTTATTCCTGCAAATTATGGTGAATTCCAGATTTCTGGTAATATTGAAGCAATAATTACACGAGTATAATGAAAAACAGAACTTTCACAGGCACAAAAATTGCATGTTATACGGGATATTTAGTTCAAGGAATAATAAATAACATTGCTCCCCTTTTATTTGTTATTTTTAGTGATAAATTTAACATAACACTCGCAAAGCTTTCATTATTGATAACAATAAACTTTGCAACACAATTAGTTGTTGATACTTTGTCGATAAAATTTGTTGACAAAATTGGATACAAACCACTCGCAATCGTATCTCAAGGTATCGCTTTTATAGGTCTTGCAAGTTTAGGCATTTTACCTAACATATTGAGCAATTCGTATTTAGGCATAGTTGTTTCAATAATGCTTTCAGCTATTGGCAGTGGCATCACAGAAGTCATTATTAGTCCGATTGTTGAGTCAATTCCAGGAGAAAAGAAAACTGCAGAAATGAGCCTTTTGCATTCCTTTTATTGTTGGGGACAAGTAACAGTTGTATTACTAACAACAATAATGATAAGGGTTTTCGGTAACGATTTATGGTATGTTGCGCCTGTTATATGGTCAATTATTCCACTTGTTAATACAATCAATTTTATTGGTGTTCCAATTAAACCTAATCTGACAAGTGAAGAAAAAACACCTTTCTTTAAAATGTTATTTTCAAAGCAATTTTTATTGTTGATTGTTATTATGATTTGTTCAGGTGCATCTGAAATTGGAATGTCACAATGGTCATCATATTTTGCAGAAGCAGGTCTGAAGGTTTCTAAAATGACTGGTGACTTGTTAGGGCCGTGTCTTTTCGCAGTACTTATGGGCACAGGAAGAATGATTTTTGGCTTTTTGGGTGAAAGAATTAATCTTAAAACTGCATTGTCAACTTCAGCATTACTTTGCGCAGCTTGTTATTTAGGTACATGTTTTATAGATAATTCAGTAATTTCACTTTTAACCTGTGCGATTACGGGTATAACTGTCAGCATTATGTGGCCAGCAACTTTAAGTCTTGCAGCAAGACTTTTCCCTAAAGGTGGCGGCTCAATGTATAGCGTGCTGGCATTATCAGGTGACACCGGATGCACATTAGGTCCTTGGTTTATCAGTTTTATGACAATTAAAATGTCAATTGATGCAACAGCAGGAGAAGCATTAAAAACCGGTCTTGGTTTTGGAGCGTTATTTCCCATCATTATGATAATCGCAATTTCTATGCTCAATATATCAAAAAAATGTATTGACAAACATAGCAACAATGCTATAATTTAATCATAAAATATAATAATTAGTTGTCTTCAGGGCGGAGTGAAATTCTCCACCGGTGGTTAAAGTCCACGAGCAAATGCTGATTAGGTGAAATTCCTAAACCGACGGTATAGTCCGGATGAAAGAAGATGCAAC
>CALEJD010000056.1 GCA_937898195.1 uncultured Clostridia bacterium
GTGCATAAGTAAAGGTAGATGCCCACGTATTAAACGCCTCATAATATGTCTTTGAAGGATAATCAGCATTGCCATTACCAACTGCACCAAAATCGCCACCATTCTGTGCAATATATGTAGCATCACACCCAGATGCTCTCTGGAAATAATAGCCCCAACCATGACCAGATGAAGAGCCTGTTCCTGCCATATAACTATTGCCAATCAGTAGGCACTTAACTCCCTTAAGACTTTCAAGCGGTCTGGTTTCTGCTATGAAACTATCCAGAGTAGAATCGATCTCTTCAATATCGTCTTCAGCTTCACCCATTCTGGTGACAAGGTTCTGATAATTCTGGTCTACAATGTCAGTTATAATTTCGGTCATAACTGCCTGCCCTTCCGGGGTAGTAAGCCAGTACGCAATATAGTCACCCATTTCCTCAGCAATCTGGTTATTCTGTTCAATCATTTCATTGAGCTTCTCTGTAACCTTACAAAGCAGTTCATAATAACTAAGACTATCGTCATAAACGAGTGGCAGAATTTTATTACACCAGAATTTAAGTTTTTCAATTCTATTTATAGTATTACTCATAGTCACCTCACCATAAATTGAAGAACAAATCTCTAAGTTCATTTATTACCTGTAAATCCACATTCAGAATTGTATCACGATACTCAGATAACAACTTCGAATATGACACACCCGGAGTCTTGCCCTTCAGATGTTCCAGATAAGTTTCAAGGTTATCAAGTTTCTGGTTATTGATTTTGGTTCTGTTTCCAGTCATATCTTCCGAAATGGTATGACCCTCATCTTCGGATATAGTTTTTCCGTATTCTGTACTTCCACTGTCAGTGATTTTTCTGGCATTAGTTAGATAAGACTCATTATTGACATTTGTCAAAGCACCCTGCGGTGTATCAGAGTAAATATCCCACCGGGTATTGCCAGTAGTATCCTCACCACCAATTTCAGTGTCGGTACTTCTCTCGCCTGCTGTTGTTCTGTTCTGCGTTTCTGTTTCATTCCCATTGTCTTTGATAGTGCCATCATTCTGTTTCGTATATTCCTTAGTCAAATCCACAGTGAAGAACGGATTAAACTCAAGCAATGCGCTCTTATACAACTCATTATAATACGGCATAATCTCATTCATTCTGAAATCAAGGAAGTGTTTCCACAGTCCTGCCGTTTCCAGAGCAATCTCTCTGGTATAATAGTGCATAAGAATCTTAGTTTCCAGAACACTACGATAGTCTTCGTCAAAAATAGGATACGGAAAGTCAAACACTTTATCTCTGGAAAGCCTTATAACATTCCTAATATCATTATACCCTACGCTCTCGGTAAGTCCTGCATAGTGTTCGCATATAAATCTCACTTCTGTTGTATACTTACTCATGCATCAGCACCTACCTTTGTTCTGGTTCTAAGGTCTTCGACCATAGTAAGAAGTTTCTGGTCTTCAGACTCATTCTCAACCATGTACTCATCGTCTGTCTGTCTGAAGTCTTCACGGTAGCTAACCGTAATATCAGTTCCAAACATCTTATTAATCTGCTCTACTGCCTGTCTTCTGCTCTCAAGCCTGGAATACCTACTTGCAATTGTACCACCCTGTGAACGGATAGCCTCATCAGTAATCAATCTTTCCTTTTTCTGCGTATTGATATTTGAAATTCCAAGATAAGTCAATGCCTCATTCCATGTCTGATTTTTCAACTGATAAATCTTATCAGCAACATAGGGTGCTTCAGTATTGATTGCCTTAAGAGAGTTCCAGTCCAGATTCTTATCACCAAAGATGAACGGTTCATTACCATCATACTTCTGATAAAGGTTCAGCATGGTCAATCTCTGCTGTTCAGAGGCTTGCACAAGCACCGGGGTCTTCTGAGCGTTGGCATTTACCTCGATAATCCTGTCCAGATTATACAATCTCTCAGCAAACATCCTAACCATTGTAACGCTGTTAGTATGAATCATATTGTTATAGATAATCACACTGTCAGTATCATCAAGATTACGCTGATACCCATTTACCGCATACGCTCTGCGATACTTAGGAATGCCGTACACATCGAATCTGCCATTACAAGCGCACCTTAGTGCCAGATTACCAAGCACCTCGTCATTAAAATACACAACCTTGCCAGTAAGGAAAAGACTTAATTCCATATAACGCTCGCTAACACTATCTGGAAGGTTCTCCCATTTGAACATGGAGATTGCCAGTTCTGTCAGCCTGTCCACATACTCGTTATATGCTATGTTATTCCTCAAAAGGCTTTGTCCAAACAATGTTTTTCTTCTTGCCAATTCATCACCCCCATTATGCAGGTGCGTTATTCAGTGAATAGTTACCTATGTTGCTGTGGTTTTTCCAGAATCTTATACCGTTGTTGAAAATATTTTCGATTGCGCTTGCATCATCTGCCGGGATAGCACCACCAACTTCGCAACCTACTGTTTTAACATAAGTCCAGTTAGGTCGTGCATTCATATTTGGAGTCATAACTTGATTCACTTTATACCCGAACATTGTGAAGTAATCGTCTATCATTCTGGCATAGTTACTTGTTATTGTTTTTCCCATGAAATAATAGTCTTTTCTTTGTTTTCCGTTTTCCCTTCCAACAAGGACATTACTACCCTGTGCGCCACCTGCCTGTGGTGGTTTTCTGGAGTAGTCCATTAATGTTCCAAGTTTTCCGAATATATTTGTTGCCATATCTGTTACTGCACCTGCATCTCTTGTTCTTGCCATACCTTCCATAGCGGATGTTCTTGCATCACTTGTTTTTGCGTTTATTGAAGAAAGCATTAATGCATTACTTGCACCACCAGTTGCAAATGACATAGCAGTTGAGCCAACAGTTGACAAAACATCTGCTGCGATTGATGATTTATTTTGTGCAAGATATGCGAGAAACGAATCAATAGCATAAGAACACATTGGAAAGTCTTTCATTGACATTTTTTCTGTTACGTTTTCCTGTACACCTTTATAATTTATTGGTTCAAGAATTATTTCAGTTTGTGAGCCTGTAACACCAATCATGTTAAACTGCGCTTTTACTCCACTGAAAAATTCATATCGAAATTCAGCAAAATTTCCTTCCAGATTTGTTACTTGTATGGATTTATAAGGATAGCAGAACATCTTGTTATTTTTAGGTGTATAACCATCCAGTGTGCTATACGGTTTGTCTATTGCTTTTGGGTGTTCTACCGGGTTAGAATCAGCAATAGTTTTAAACATTTTTGGTATCATATAGACACCAACTATACCATCAGATTTACCTGCCTCTGTTATATCTACTAACCAACCATCTAATTCGTCTGGGTCATCCGTATAAAAATATTTTACACCAGAATATATACCACCATACACTTCACCACCAATAAGTTGAGGTGTTCCAGATGATACTGTCGGGTCATATGTAGATGCAAGGCAATACCCATACCCATATGCACCTTGACTGCTTGACATCCATCCAGATGCTTCGACAAATTCGTACTTATAATCTCCGCACGGTATGCCCTCATCTGCTATGTTAGCACCTATTGTATCACCAACTGTGTGCTGTCTTTCTATAAAGCACTGCCCAAGCGTGAAATCACCCATCCATGTCATTAAGGGGTCTAGCTCAAAATTAATCTGTGTACAGTTGTTATTGATATATTCTACATTCTTCACAAACGCATAGAACCATTTGTTCTCAAACGAAGTATTTTTAAATCTCATATACCTCGCAGAGATAACGCTTGCCATACTAACCTCAAGTCTGACATAACCACGCTGTTCTCTGGTATATGACAAGGCAGACTTATTTGCCAACATGGTCAGCCCACCAAAGTAAGTATCTTTTGCGCTTGTGCTTGCAAAGTACAGACTATCGTGATAATTATCTGATAAGTTCAAATTACCAAAAACTTGTACTGTACTATTTGGTGCGATATATGCCATTTAATCACCGCCCTCGCCAGATGATATTGTATAAGATATTCCAATTAGTTTTTCAAGTGCTGTGTTTGCGACTAAAGCATTTGTATTTTTATTATAGTAATATAAGGTATCAACTGTGCCAGTATATGAGCCGTTTGTAAGTGTTATATTAGTAATAGCAAAAAACGCTATAAACACGTTTGGTGTAGATGTTGCTGTGCAGTAGTATCCTCTTATCTGCTTACCACCAGATGTTTCAACCCAACAAGCAACACCCATTGTGTCAGTATGATTTATTTTAAAAGTAAACAGTTCATAGTCATTTGGGTTTTGCAGGAATGTTACAGGGTCACCCTGTTTATACGCTGAGTTATCCTCAAAAAGAGGCACAGCATTCTGGTCAATTAAACTGTTAGCATTTAAAGCACCAATGTCAGTTGAATCCAAAACAACTGCACCAGTCTTTCCGTTCACAGATTCTACGCTGTTTCCTTCAATAATATTTTTCAATAGCGTAAGTGTTTTTTCATCCTCAATAACCTGCACAAAACCATCATCATTCTTATTAATTATCATACGCAATACTGAACCTTTCTCATAATATGCCCACATTCTACCCTTACATCTGTATAGATAGGGATGCCCGCCTTTTTGCATCTCTCACAGAAATACAAATCCTCTGACAGCATCCCCCTATGCTCATCACTGTAATTCACCCAGTCATACCAAGGATACGCAAGCCTGTTGAATACTTTGGTATTTATAAAAGCGCAACCCATTCCACCACCGTGGACAGCAACCTTAGTTACTCCCATCTCTTTAAGTTTATGCATCTCTTCAGCAGTATATTCACTTTCCAGAGGATAGTTGTAATATTTCTTACCAAGCACATCAGTTAGTTTACAGATACAAGTTCTGCCAGTATATTCATTATCCGCTCCCCTATGTGCATAGTAACCTAAGCACACTTCTCCCGGATTGTTGGTAAGATTCTGCAAAGCATCCTTCGGAATAACAACATCGTTGTCAACCATCAGAACATACTCGCAGTTAAGGTCGAGCGAAAGTTGCGCTATTCTGTTTCTTGCTGTGGCACAATCATAACCACGGACATAATTGAAAAGCACCTCATGTCCTGCCTTGTCCACATCATAAATTGCTTTGAACGTGTCTGGGTATATATTTTCAAACGTTGGTACTGCTATAAGTATCCTCATATGACCACCTCATTACAGTGTTTACATATACATGTCAAGGTATTCTCTGCGAACCATCTGTTTGTTAGTCCACCAATTAGGTATTGAACAATAATGCACAACTGCGGGATTGTCTGTCATTCCTGTCACAGCACTTTCATTGTAACGGAGGTCTAATTTTGCACATTTATTTGAGTCAGTGCCAAAGGAATTCCAGGCATTCTGGTCTGCGAACGGCTGATTACTATTCATTAAGTAAGTAATCATTTTGTCCTGCACCTTATCCTTACGCAGTTGTGCAAGATTGAACAGAGAAACACCCATATTGTAGTAGCACTCACCAAAAGGCTTGTACCATGTCTGGCATTCTGGCACAGAGGCGAACCATTTGTCGGTCACATCTGTTTTCCATAAACCTTCAAGACTGTCACAGATAATAGTATCAATGTCCATGTGAATAACTTTTTTCACTGGAAGGATAGAAGGGTAGCAGACTTTAAGATGATTGATATAACCACCAAAAGCCTCTGTTCTATGCTCTCCAATAGAAGGGAAGTATTTCTGTTCTGAGATATTGATTATCTCTGCTTTGACAGGCAGTTCAAATGGTAACACATCATCCTCGGCGAGAATAAAAACTCTCGCCTTTGGATTGTGCTTTGCAAGTGAAGTAATAGAAGGTTTCAGCCAGTCATAAACATTTCTGGTGAGTGCGTATACAATATTCATAGGTTAACTCCTTTAGTTATGAAGTTTCACCAGTTGCTCCAGTTGCGCCAGTAGGAGCGAAGCTGAGAGTTGCACCCGGAACAAGGCTAGCCAGAGTAGCAGTTGCCTGCTGAACATCAGCACCGTTCTTAACTTCCAGAACCATCGTAGAAGTTGCATAGGATTCCGGGACAGTGATAGAACCATACGGCTGTACTGCGATTCCTGCCTGTGTAAGGTCAGAGGTCTGCACGAAGGTGTAATTATGAGAAGCATAACTACCGCCACCAGTTACCGAAGTAAGCACAAGATTATAAACCCTGTTGCCATCGCTGTCAGTGTCAGCACTCTGCACGGTGTAGGTAAGACCAGTAGGAGCATCCGTATTTCCTGCGGAAGACTTCACAAATACAACCATGTTGTGGTACGGAGAAGTGCTGATTGTCTTCCAGACATGGTAGAAGTAATTCCACCTCAGACCAGACGCAACGTACTTCTCAGTAAACTTGTTCAGATTGTCATAAATCTGAAACCATGTTTCGTCACCAAGCACGGCAATCACATCACCCATCAGTGAAAGCTCTGCGTCCGTTACAGTTTCCAGACCATCGGACTGTGAACGGATAACTTCAAATCTCTCATTATCGAAGGAAGTGAAATCATCAATGAGGTGCAGTCTGCCCATGAAATCAGCCTTATCCATGTTGAACGCAGATGCCAGAATGTTTACATCAAACTGGGCATTGAACATAGCGTCCATGAAAATGACCTGTCTGTTCTTCGGGGTCGTGTTCTTAACGTGTGCCGAATTATACTTAGTAGACATGAACGGAAGAACGTTCGAGATTCCTCTGAATCCGATTGCGCTGTTCTTAATGTCAGACACATCAATAGCAACCGGGAACATCTTGCCTTTATTGACTGCTTTGATAATGAGATATTTGAACAGAAGAAACTCGTCATATTCTGCACCAGTGTAGACAGTATCTACAATCCGTGCAATCATGTCAGTCACACCATCAGCAGACAAGAAAGCCTGACGAAGTGTTTCGTCCTCAATGGTGACAGGGTAAAGCACTCTCCAGTTGATAACATGGAAAGCTGCTTTTACGTCCGGGAGATAGCGCTTAAATTCTCTCGCCTCAGCCTTCTCCTCAGAGAACACCATAGCAGTTGCAATGTTGACAAAAATCTCTTCTACAGTTTCACCGTAATCCAGATAACCCTTCTTCAGAGCAGAGTACGGATTGTTGAAAGTTGCAGAGTTAACTCTTACCAGAGCGATACGGTTTACCAGTGCATTAATAAACTGATTAGCCAGTGCAGGATAACCAACAAGCACCTCACCAACCTTCGGAATATCATGCTCAGATGTTACGACTGGCACAAGGTTCTGATACTCAAGTGAAGCATTAGTTCGAATGACATTTAAAATGTCGATTGTTGACGCATTCAGCGTACTATTAGCAATTCTTCTCGGCATAATTTTTACTCCTTTTTAAACAAATCATCGAAGGAAAGAGGCGGTTCTGTTTCAGCCTGTTCTTCCTCTTCCTCTTCTACTGTTTCCCCGGAGAAGAAACGTTCTTTATAACGCTCTCTCCACTGCTTGTCATTATCTTCGTATTTTTGTTTCCAGTCTGTTGTGTCATTTGTCCTTGTTTCATAGTCTGTCAGCGTGTCGGTTATATCCTCAATAAAACTTAATGCTTCATCGGAAGTATCTTCACCTAATCTGGCTTTAATCTGCTCCAGAATTTCTTCTTTTGTCTTTACCATAATTCACCTCAAAAATGTGTTAAAGGTTTTAGCATCATCCACAACGGCATTTTCCGTCTACTACCGGGAGAAGGTCCGGGTCCAGGTCCAGGACCGGGTCCGGGTCCAGGTCCGGGGTCAGGTGTGAACCCTTCTAAGTAGAAATACATGCACATAACATTGTTCAACATTTGCGCGTCAGTTGTGTAGAAGTTTCCACTTACCCATGTATACTGTGACGGGTCGTCATTTTGATGTTCATAAATATAATTGTAAAACCTATAGGCAGCTTCTATTCTTTCCTGTAAATGGTCACCCGGAACACCTTCCCATCTTGATAACCAGTCTGTTGTCAATGCATCAAGATTAGTGCTTGTAGATGCCCAAAAATCTGCTTGTGAATTGATACCTAATAATGTCGGGTGATAACTGTCTGTAAACCAAACACGTTCAACATTTATTATGTAGTATAATTCAGCATTACCATCCCAAGGGTCATAGCCTGCTGATACGCACCAGTCGTAGTAATCTTTGCACCGCCATGATACACCGCCACCACTTAATGGCACGTTCGTAAACTGACCAAAGCCATAACCGCCTATTCCGTCATACTGATAAACATGATACCAAGGTACAGCGTCTGACGGTACAATTAGACTTTCCCATATGCCGGGATTTACACCACTTTCACGCTTAAAGCACCCGGCTGCTGCTGCGATAGGATATGCAGAAATTGCCATCACATCACCTACTTATATTTGTTCATCATTTTCACTAAATCATTCACGCAGGATTGCACTTCATTGTAATTGTAGCCTGCTTCGGTGAGCCGTGTCCTGCGCTCTTCATTGTTTCCCCACATTCCTGCTAATACTTCGAATGCCAAACTCACCGTCTGCGTTAACTCAATCATCACTGTGTTCATTCTTACTACTCCCTAACATCTCGCACAACCTTGTCAACGCTATTGTATTGTTGTTTATCGCTGTTGTTACGTCTGTCATTTCTTCTTTGTGTTGGTCATTCAGTCTTGATACTTCTTCTCTGTTTTTGTCTGTACTGTACTTTACATACCACATCATCGCACCGCAACAAACGATTGGGAAACCTACTGTTGTTACTGCTTGCATTAATGCCTGTATGTCCATCAAGAAACACGCCCCCTTCCCATCGAATTTTGCAAGGCAATTTTGCCCTAATTCATTATAAAGGATTTGTTGCAAAAAGTCAATAAATATGCTATACTTTTGTAAAGGGAGATCAACATTATGAATAATAACCAGAAATATTATGACGGTACTAAACTGCTGTCTATGAAAGACATAAGAGGTGAAAAGCCTGAGATATTCATGTGTACCACGAATAGAACAGGCGGTAAGACTACGTTCTTCACCAGAATGTTTATTAAAAAGTTCAAAGAACGCGGTGAAAAATTCGCCATGCTTTATCGGTTTAATTATGAATTAGATGATTGTGCCGATAAGATATTTAAGGATGTCGGAAGACTGTTCTTTCCCAATGACATAATGACAAATAAGAAACGTGCGTCCGGGATATACCATGAGTTGTTCTTGAATGAAATCCCTTGCGGATATGCTCTGACTATGAACAATGCGGATGGTATAAAAAAGAACAGTCATTTGTTCTCAGATGTTGTGCGGATAATGTTTGATGAGTTCCAGTCCGAAAGTTCGCACTACTGTGATAATGAATTGACTAAATTCCAGTCAGTACATACATCAATAGCCAGAGGCAATGGAGAACAGACCAGATACGTTCCTGTGATTATGCTGTCTAACCCGGTAAGTATTATAAATCCGTACTATGTTGAGTTGGGTATATCTGAACGATTGAGAAGTGATACAAAGTTTTTAAGAGGTGATGGATATGTTCTGGAACAGGGTTATGTCAAAAGTGCGTCAGATGCTCAAAAACAGAGTGGATTTAATCGTGCTTTTTCTCGTAGCGATTATAACGCTTACTCTGCTGAATGTGTGTATCTTAATGACAACACGGCATTTATTGATAAGATTACTGGAAGTAATCGCTATCTCGCTACGCTTAAATATCAAGACAGATGTTATGCTATTAGGCAGTATGATGAGTTGGGTATAGTGTACTGTGATGATAGACCAGACATGTCGTATAAGTTTAAGATAACGGTCACAACGCAAGACCATGAAATAAATTATGTTATGCTCAAATCGAATGATTTGTTTATATCAAATTTGAGATACTACTTTGAACGTGGGTGCTTTAGATTTAAAGACTTGCGGTGTAAAGAGGCTGTGCTGAAAGCACTTACATATTAACAGTATCCCCGGATGATATATCATTTGAATACACAGGAAAGCACAGTTGGAATATACTGCCTGTGTCAATTTTTCGGGATTGCTTGCCCGCCTTTGATAACCATCCGTTATGGATATAGTAAAAGGGAATGGATACAATCGCTTTGATTGCCCACTCCCTTTTCATTATATAAAACTTCTACCTGTTCTTCCGTTCTGCCATACTGCAATAATCATCCGCTGAGTTGTACCAATCGACCTTACCGCACGGTCTGCCATCGTAGTGCTTGCAATCCTTACACTGCACTACCTGCGGTTTCGGTACATAACATTCCTCCAATTGTGACACCGCATGAATGCATCGTCTGAGTATGCATATTTCTTCACTATCGTCAGAATGAATGCACTTACTACACGAATCAAAAGAGGGGTTCGATATTGCAATCGGTATCATCTGTTCTCCTTTCTTTAATTATTTAGAATTTTTCCATCAGCATATTTATTGCTTTAAGTATTCTGTTGTGATGCTCTCCCAACACACCGCATAATGAAACGCTTGTACCAGATATTAACGCAACACATGGACATTTTTCGCAGTTCCCGGTGCAGTGTTCATATGCGTCAAGTAAAGTTTTTCTCTCGTCTTCCCTTAATTCAATTTTTCCCACTGTGTCCGAACCCCTTTCTGTCTGCATTGTTTAATGATTTTACTTTGATAAAGCCTACTGGTGTTGTCTTCCTTAAAAGTCTGAATTGGCATATCCTGTCATTCTTATGTATAACAGTTTTGCGGAAAGCCAGAACAGGCAAACACCATTCATCATTATCTCCCTTGTAAGACTCATCAATTACCCCAATGGAGTTAGTCTGAATGATTCCCCATTTTGCGAATGTGCTTGACCGTGGTGCTATGATAGCTGTGTATCCTTCGGGTAGTTCCATTGCTACCCCTAAAGGAATAATCTCTGTCTGTCCGGGTTCAAGATAGAATGTTTCTCCTGCCCTTAAATCTATCCAGTCACCAAGTTCGTATGGAGTTATCTCTTTTATATCTCTCAGATATTTGATTTTAACTGGTAAAACCTTCATAATATAACCTCTCCTGTCATACATTAATTTTTCTTCTTCTCTATTGTAGTATCCATTTGCTTTATACATACACATTATTGATATGCCAAATGTACTCCCTAAGATTAATCCTATTAATAATCCCATCGCTGTCTTATCCCCTTATCTCATTTCATATGTTGTCTTGCAAAGCAGTACACCGCCTCTTATATGTTTGGGTACTAACTTCCCGGGTACTTTTAGTCCTATTGTGAAATCTTCCAGTTTCCTTTTTGTCTGTAGAAATTCCTGTTCATATTCGTCATATCCTATGTCATTTTCGTGTCCCCCTTCCATTGATTTTAGAAACAACTCTTTGCACCTCTGTGGCATTCCTGCACACTTGATATTGTAGTATGGCTTTTCTATAGGCTGTAAGTTTTCTGCTACAACGTGTTCAATATATGTCTTCTGCCTGCAAAACCATGCCACATCCCACTGTGCTTCAAGTTTCCAACAACAAAAATCTTTGTCGTGTACTTTTATCCCTTCTATTTTGTCTGGTGGTAAGTCACAATGAATGCTATCAGTGTCTGCATAGATAAAACCGGGTTTTGATTTACCATGATAATTTTTCTGGGCAGCTCTAATTGTAAAGTTTCTGGCATAGGATGTGATTGCACTTCCTACTGCTATGTATCCCGGGCTTTTGTCATGCTCTTCCTGCGTTTCAAATCCTAATGAGCCATCATCTCTGGTGTAACATAGCTTGAAACTTGAGTTAGTATTTGTTGCCATCTTTCCGTACAGATTATTTAGGAAAAGTTTTGCAAGTTCTCTGACAGCACCTTTGCTTTCCAGTTTTATCTTTTTGTACTTATCAATGTACATATCGAATATGCCAACCTGCCCCCAGAACCAACAACCATCTACCTCTTCCAAGTCGTACAAGTCATAGTGTTCTTTGATTAGTTGGTAGTCTGTCATGGTGAGCGTCAGTTCTACTATTGCAGGCTTGTACTGACCATCTATGTCTATGTATTCACTGTAATAGCACCCATCCTTTTTGTTGTATACATCACTTGTTACTAAGCATTCTGTGGAGCGGTATAGCGGAGAACCTTTTACCTGTATAAACGGCAAATGCAATGGCTTTATTCTGAATCTGGTTCGTATCCGAATGAAGTAATATTTGTTTTCTCCTATTGCCTCATCTGGTAACGCTCCTGTCCAGAATTTAGGTTTTCCGCATGGATATAAACTACCGCTCTCGCTTGACATTACAGATGGATACAGACTATTAACATCAGCAGTTGTGCCGTTGTGGTACAGTTTGTTCTCTTTTCCCTTTACCAAATAGCACCAACCACCACGATAACTGTGCCGTATCCACTCTCCTGCATTTGGTTCACCGTGTTCTGTTTCATTTAACTCAATGCCGTATAAGTCTGGGAAGAAAAGATTGTAGTCAGCTTTTCCTGTTATCCTGCGAAACTCCTGCATACAACACGAGCCAATGGTGAGATTGTTGTGTCCTTGATTAAACATTATTTCAAGTGCTTCTTTTACAACCAGAACATCGTTTGCTATGTATTCTTTTTCTTTGTCGGTAATTTCACATCCGGGGTATCTAAACCCATCGTATTCCATGTCCAACTTTTTGTGCCTAGTTCCGAAGGATAAGCCTATGCGCTTTACGCTGAACGGTAGTAGTTTCAAACTGTCACGTATTTGTATCAGTTGGCTACCCTTCTTCAGCACTATGTCATACCATTGACCCATGTCGGAAATCATGTATTTAAATTCCCTGGACTTCATATCCCTGTCTTTTTTCCATTTCTTTACACCGTTTACATCTTCCAGTGCGTGTGTAAATTGTTCTTTATGGATTAAATAGTAGAGAATAAATTCACCGTCAAATTTTAAGTTGTGGAAATATAGAATGGAGTTCTGTTTTAGTTCGAATACATAATCAAACAGTGCGTCAATACTGTGAAAGATTTGAACATCCTGTGTGGTGCTGTCTGTTATTCCTTGTGTGCTTATCGGAACGATTGCGCTTGCCCACACCTGTGTGTCTTCCTGTCCATCGTATACTGTTGTTTCAAAGTCGCACATGAAATGTTGGACAGTTTTTTGTTTCATTGCTGTACCCTTTACAAGTCTTATTCCTCTACATCGTCATACTCAGAGTTCCAGTCTTCATACCCTTCGACCATCTCTCTTTCATCTATGGAAAGACCACCCATTATTATACCCATTAAAACAGAATACGCGCTATTAATTTGTGCAGAGCTACTACCATAAAGAACAGAATTTGTTAGTGCGTCAATCTGACCCCAATTATTCTTTAGATTCTTTCCAAAACCATAGGGATTCATATCAGCAGCATCGTGAGCCATTGATAGTAGTTCATTCTGCTTCTCTTCTGACAGATTTACTAACAGTTCCCATCGCTTATAGGTGTGCCCTCGTTTATCAGCAAAATAATGCGTTGTTGGACGCTGTAATTTTTCAATAAATTCATCAATGTAGCCTTCCATTGCATCTAGCTCAGTTGGTCTGTTTGAGGTGGGAATATGCTGTCTTCCATAACTCTCTTCAATTTCCTCTCTTTCTGCTTTTGGTATTTTCCTATACTCTTGTACTGTATATTCTCTTTGTCCAGATTCTACCTTGCTCTCTTTATATAACTCTTTGTATCTGTCTTTTGCATATCTTTTTAAGGTTCTGGTCTGTGCTGATTTTTCTTGCGGAGTCATTGTGCTTCTGTCAGCAAATACTAACTCTTTTACCCGCTCCGGGAATTGCCAGTTAGCACCCTTGTTAGTGATAACACGTTTGAAGTTTGCGATCAAACGGTCAACATCAGAACCCTTAGCCATTTTTAACTCCCTTAACTAAAAACCAAGGGGAGATTTTCACTCCCCAAGGTCTTGTCTTTTGGCTTATTCAGTTACCTTAATCATTTAGTCCAGGATTTAACAGATACAGCAGGTCAGAAAATCCTTCCCGGAGTAATTCTTACTCGGTCTGCGGAATACGTTAAGACTCCACTCTTCTGTACAGTCTTCCATATCATCCCAAATGTCACAGAAGGTATTCCAGAATCCCTGCGAACCAGTGACATACTTTGTACCGTCACGGTCTACCAGAATGTAGTTGAGATAATCTTTGTCCTGTGTCTTTTCGTTGTGTATCTCAAGGACAACCCACAAATCGACATTGATTGTTACATCCTCACCGGGAAGACAAACATCATTCAATTTGACGCAAGAAGAGGTGTCCTTGAACATCACCTTTTCCTTATTTGATAATTCTCTTGAAGACTCTTTGATTTTTGCAGAATAGTCGTTTCTCATGTTGTTTTTTCTCCTCTCTTAATTTGATTATCTCTTTTCCATTTCTTCTGCGTACTGAATGAACGTTTCCTCGCTCATCCCAAGCAGTTTGCTTGTTACCTCAGTGCTGATAACCTGAATCGGCTTCACCGGAGAATCTGCGAACACAAATTCTCCCTTCTTTGTCAACTTCTTAGCATCCTTATAAATGCCGGGAAGTGTGATTGTCTGTTCGAATGTGGAACGGTCTTCTACGTTCACACACAGAACGACAACGTTTGTGGTTTTCATGGTGCGTGTAATCATCGGTTTTCTTGCCATAGTTTTTTCTCCTTTCGTGTTATGGCTTGTTGTGTTTTACTTGCCCAGTTTGGGCGATTCCCCGAGCAGGAATTGAACCTGCTTGCGTGTCAAGGGAGTTTGGCAGTCAGTGCTATAGTCTTCACTTTCCAGACCGGGGCAACCATGTAGAGGTTAACAGCGTGTACCATACCGGGGTACACCTTATTATAGCATGTGGGAGCGGTTCGGTCAAATGTTAAGTTTTTAACAATCGGTGTGTATGCCAGAATTGCGCTCCGGGATGTGGTATGTGGTATGGTCGGACTTGCACTGTTCGGATAAAATTTCGTGCATCCTACCTATTAAGTTGTAGTAGTCTGTTATTTCATTAGGAGTCGCATAAGTTGCTCCCATGTAGAGGCAGTGCAGGATTATTTCTGCCTCTCTGCGTGTGGTGTAGATTCTCATATTGTTTCTCCCTTCAGCAATCGTCTTCGTCATAATCATCTGGTATTGCGTCTATCCTTCTTTTTAATGCGTCTGCCTGCTCCCATAATTCAGTGTCACCGGGGTCGCATTCTATCATAGCCTTTAACATAAGGTATGCAGTAAGCAAGCTGTGAAGGTCTTCAAATTCCCTGTAGTTTCTGATGTCTTGTTCTGTTACAATGCAGGGCTCAAATAGGTCTTCCATTTTTACATCAAATACATCCATTGTTTTTTCCTTTCTTTGTTGTGGTTTGTGTTATTTAGTTGCAAATCCGGGACGGTGGAGTTGCACCACCATTTCTCATTTCTGAGGCTCTTACCCGGAAGCCCGATTACCGGGCTGTGTATCTGTTGTGACATCCCCACTTGTCCTGACCGTAATCCTTCTCGAATTTGCTGATATGCTGTGCTGATGTGGCAGTGTAGCCGTATTTAGTTCTCAGTACATCGAACAACGTATCTGTTGTTTTGTTGATGCAGGCTACCATTGTACGGTAGGACGTAAGCAGATAATATTTTTCTGTTTCATATACCCATGCCTGGCATGTTCTAAGCCTATAAATGTTGTACTGTCCGCCTGGCATCTGTGCTTCTCTGAATTCTTCCATTGCCCGGTTGAATTCTGTGTCGCAAATCATATTGATTTCTATCTGTTCTTCTCTTCTCATCTGTTTTGTTCCTTTCTTTGTGCTGTTTTTGTTTAGTGCGGATAACTGGGTAGTCCGGGGTAGACTTGTTATCCGCTTTTCCCCTTGCGGTTCTTAGGCTATTCCGACATGCCGCCCATTATTTGCCCAGTGTGTCTTTTTTTATAGTGGTTCCGGTTTCCACTTAATCCCGGGGGATGGAATCGAACCATCCCTTAAACCGTACCGGGTAAGGTGAGAGCGCCTTAGCGCTCAACCACCTTTGCACTTTCAAGGAATTCTTTTTCGGTCATTCCATATATGACCTCTTTTGTTTCCTTGCCCTCAATTGCTACCGGGATAAAACCTTCCGGGATACTGTCTTTCAATTCCTTCATGATTTCTGCATCGCTTGCGTCTTTCATGCTGTACACCGTGCCGGATACAGTTTCAACCTTTTTGCTTTCAAGTGATACTGCGAGAACCTTTACCGTTGTAACATCAACCGTCCTTGTAATCATTCTTCCTCTTG
>CALEJD010000057.1 GCA_937898195.1 uncultured Clostridia bacterium
GAATCGTAAACCCGATTGCTATTATGTTTTCGGAACACTATTTTTATCTTGCTGCTATAGATTGTAACGATACAAAGGATTATCCGAAAACTTTTCGCATTGACCGTATAGAAAATATTGCTGATACAGGTGAGAAATTCAGTGTTCCATACTCAAAGCATTTCAGTGATGGTGATTATAAAAATAAGGTTCAGTTTATGTATCCGGGCAACAATTTTACTGTTCGTTTCAAATTCAACGGAGATAGCCTTGAAGCAGTGTTAGACCGTCTACCTACCGCTAGAGTTATAAGAAAAGATGCGGACGGAGCTGTAATTGATGCCGAGATTTATGGCGAAGGCGTCAAACGTTGGATGCTTTCACAAAAAGATGGATTACAAGTCCTTTCACCACAATGGTTCAGGGATGAAATCAAAGCCGAAATTCAAAAAATGTTAAATAATTATAATTAAAGGAGGATAAATGTGCCTGTAAAACAGAAATGGGATTTGGTTTGCATACACTGTGGCAGACATTTCACTTTAGTAACAGGAGATGCTATTATGCCAAACGAAAAAAACAAATTGGAGCATCCAGTTTGTAAAATTTGCAATGCAAAAATAAAAATTAAAATTAAAATTAAAGGAGGAAAATAAAATGGCACAAAGAGTTAGAACAAAGGAAGAATTAGGCGAAGCTTTAAAACGAGGTGATGAAACTATCGAAATTGAAGGCAACTTAAAAAACCAGACATTGAAAATCAAAGCTACCGGCAACGTTGCTTGGGGTGCGGTATTCCTTGGCGTTAGTGCAATTGTAGCAGGTACTATTGTCACTTTAGCATCTGGTGGTACAGGAGCTCCTGCAGGTGCTGCTGCAGCGTTAACCGGAGGTACGGTTGCATCTATTGGCGGTATCAGTGCTGCAGGAATATCTACATTAGTAGGTGTAGCATTATCAGGCGGTGGAATGGGTGCACTTAAAAAACTTCGAAGCTACAAAATTGTAAAAAAAGAAAAAGATTATATTGTTCTTAAAAAATAACTTTTTCACATCATCCCACAATATGTCCACGGGGACGCGTATAATAGCACTCAAAGCTTCTTTGGGTGCTATTTATTTTTACAAAAACTGGAATAACACAATGAATTTTTCCAATGAAAATTCACTTTACTTTTTCTATAATTTTTTTATGACTTTTTAGGGGTGAGAGATATATGTCTGACAAGAAAACAGATGGCTTCAACGGCATTTATGCCGAGCTTGCTGAAATCATTGATATTGAAGTTGTTGAGCAGATTTATTCTCAATATAAAGGGCAACAAATCACCTTCCCTATGCGATTATACTCAAAATCATATATAGAAAACTTAATCTGTCAGGAGTTTACCGGTAAAAATTATCGAGAGCTTGCTCAAAAGTACGAATACTCTGAACGATGGATTCGCGAAATACTTAAAGGTAACAAATAAATCCTACAAGCTGTGAGATTTTTAATTTCCAGAATAACCCCCTTTTATTCTGTTAACAAGTATGATATAATAATTCGAGATTTTATTGCAAAGGAGTTTATTATGATTACAAATGATGTTAAATATATTGGCGTAAATGACCATCAAATTGATTTATTTGAAGGTCAGTACGTTGTGCCAAACGGAATGGCATACAACTCATACATTATTGCAGACGAAAAAGTTGCAGTTATGGATTCAGTTGATGCCAATTTCAAAGACGAATGGTTTGATAATATTAAAAAGGTTTTAGGTGACAAAAAGCCTGATTACTTGATTGTTCAACATATGGAGCCTGACCATTCAGCAAATGTTCACGAGTTTGCAAAGGCTTACCCTGATGCTACAATTGTTGCAACTGACCGTGCTTTTGTTATGATGAACAAATTTTTTGGCACAGATTACGCTGACCGCAGAATCGTTGTAAAAGATGGCGACACTTTAAATCTTGGCAAACACAACCTTACTTTCTGCTTAGCACCAATGGTGCATTGGCCAGAAGTTATGATGACTTATGACGCTACTGATAAAATTCTTTTCTCTGCTGACGGATTCGGCAAATTCGGTGCGTTAGACATAGAAGAAGATTGGGCTTGTGAGGCTCGTCGTTACTACTTTGGTATTGTTGGCAAATACGGTGCACAGGTACAAACAGTACTCAAAAAAGCCGCTAATCTTAATATTCAGATTATTTGTCCTCTTCACGGACCAATTCTTAAAGAAAACCTTGGTTATTACCTTGATTTGTATAACACTTGGTCATCTTATGGAGTTGAAAGTGAAGGCACACTTATTTGCTATACATCTGTTTACGGAAATACTAAAAAAGCGGTTGAATTACTTGCTGACGAGTTAAAGGCAAACGGATGCCCTAAAGTTGTTGTCAACGACCTTGCCCGTTGTGATATGGCTGAAGCAGTTGAAGATGCATTCCGTTATGGTAAAATCATTCTTGCAACTACCACATACAATGGTGATGTTTTCCCATTTATGAGAAACTTCGTTCACGAGCTTACAGAAAGAGGCTACAGAAACCGTAAAATCGGAATTGTTGAAAACGGTAGTTGGGCTCCTATTGTTAAAAATAAGATTGCAAAATTGTTTGAAAACAGCAAGGATTTAACATTTGCAGATACAGTTGTTACAATCCATTCTGCACTTAATGATGTGAGTGTAGAGCAAATCAAAAATCTTGCAAAAGAAATGGTATAAAGAACAACGACGGGGTCAAGACCCCGCCCTACAAAGCAAAACACCACTCAATTTGAGTGGTGTTTTCGTTTTATGCATCAATTTTTGCTTGTGCTTCTTTTTCGTGCTTTTCACGAAGTGCTGCATAAATTGGTTCCATCTTTTCTTTTGTAAGCGGATAACCAAATCTGAAAATGAGCCATACACTTGTGTAAACAATTGCAGGAATAATTGTGCAGATGAACATAATCTTGTTACTTGTACCGTTTTCAGCAATGAAACCGTTACCTGCTGTAAGGCTATCATATTTTGCCCATTGAAGAAGGAAGAGTCCGCCTGCGTCAGCAATTGCCTGACCAAACTGACGACCGAATGTATAAGCAGAATAAACTGCACTTTCATTACGGATACCTGTTTTATACTCCTGATAATCGATAACGTCCATAACAACTGCCCAGCAAGTAAGGCTGACAAATGTATAGCCGAAACCGATAAGAAGAAGGCAAATCATATAAAGCCACGCAGGATAAATGCCCTGTGTTGGGTTAATCCACATAATAAAGTCTTGGTTGTTTGCAGTAACGAAAAGGAATACAGATGTTATTGCAGAAACAATTGACATTCTTCCGCAAAGCTCTTTCTTACCATATTTCGCAGAAAGTTTTGGTGTGAACAAAATCAATATTACCATTGGAAGATAGTTACAAATCGTTCCTACAATGCTAAGGCCTGTATTTGTAAAGTAGTTCTTATAAAGATATGTGTTAAATGAGCCAAATTGAAGCTGTCCGCTGATAAGAACACCTGACAAAGTGAGCAATACGAATGGTCTTGATTTAAAGAGACCTTTATAAACGCCTTTCAAATCAACATTCTCATCTTCAATAGCGGGAACACGCTCTTTAACCATTCTGTGACCAACAAGGTAAGTAACTATTGAGAAGATACCCATCAAAAGTGCATACATAAACATTCTGTTACCGTCTGCAACTTCGATTTCTTTACCTGTCTGTTCGTCAAATCTGCCAGTACCAACATAAATAATCATTGGTGCGATAAGAAGAACAACTGCGCCACCGATACCAGAACCTACTGAACGAGCTGTTGAAAGGATTGTTCTGCCCTTAGGGTCATCAGTAATAACAGATGCAAGTGAGCCGAATGGAATGTTCATTGCTGTGTACATTGTGCAATACACAAGATACAAAATAATTGCAAGAACAAACAAAAGCATTGGCTTTTCTGCTAATGTCTGATTGTAGAAAATTGAATTCGGGTCGTTAAATGGAATAAAGCAAATTACTGTTGAAATACCAAGTGGTACTGCAACAAGGCGCAAATACTGACGATATTTACCGTCTTTGCCTGCTTTTCTCTTTGAAACAACTGCGCCCCAAAGTGGGTCATTAACAACGTCCCAAAGACGAGTGATAATGAACATATAACCAACAAGCTTTGGTGCAATTCCAAAAACGTCAGTCATAAAAATTTTAAGATAGCTTGTAATGTATGTAAGGTTAAACATATTACCAGCTTCAGCAATAGTATAACCCGCAATATCCTTAAAGCCTATTCTATTAGGATGATTATTTATTTCTTTGACTTTCTTTTCTTTTGCCATAGAAACATTTCTCCCCCTTCTTCTATTGTTAAAAAGTATGATAACACTTTTTAACAAAAAATACAATAGATAAAAGGGTAATTATTCTTCGTTTATGCTTATTTTGACTATTGCTACGGTTATGTCGTCGCATTTGTCGATTGCTCTTGTCTTTGCAATGGCACAGAGTTTTTCAGGCAAGTCATAAGAAAATCCGTTGTCTTTTATATATGCTTTAATCTCTTGAATGTTGTTATCAGCCGCACCGTCGGACATCATAATTAACATATCTCCGTTTTTGAGTCCCCCATGCACTGTACCAAACTCTGCTTGTCTTAAAATCCCGATTGGCATTGCAGACTTTTTGATTTCAGTTACCTTGCCTTGTCGCACCAATAAAGAAACCGTTGCACCTGCTTTATAAATCACGGCTTGTCCTGTATATAAATTGAGTTTGAGAATATCAAGCGTTGCAAGGGACTCTTCACGGCTTTTCACAAGCATTGCTGAATTCACAAGTCTTAATGCGCAAGGGAATGAAAAGCCTGAAACGATGAGTCTTGAAAACATCGATGATGCCATTATTCCATCAATAGCAGCTCGACTACCTGTGCCCATTCCATCACTTAAAACTGCGATAAAATTACCTTTTCCGTCATAAAAAGAGTCAAAACTGTCTCCGCAGACTTCACCCTCTTCACCAGATGACTGATAATAAATACATTCTGCTGAAAAGTCCGTATTCTCCCAGAAAAACAAGATTTTTTCTTCACTGTTTTTAATGCTTGACGGAATTTCAAACTGGGTTTCTGTTACATTTTCTATGCAATTTTTTATTTCACTTTCATCAACCTTGCTATCAACGGGAAATGACACATTTACAAAAATATTTCCCCACTCGTCTTCATAGCAATTCACAGAAGAATCCAGCCCTAAATTGTCAATACTGCTCTTTATTGCATCTGACTTGTTTGCAAGAAGTGTCACCTTGCTTTGCACATCACAGAGCATATCATCGAGCATATCACAGACGTTTTCAAATTGGTCAGCAGTTATTTTTCGCATTTCATTTATTCTCCCCTCTGCACCAAGTCTTGCAGAATATGATGAATAGTTTTTATTAAAGCTATCACAGAGCGACATTATTCTTATACACCTGTTTTGTAGTGATGTTGGTGATGATGACGGGGTAACACTACCCGTTTTTCTTATTTCTTCAATCATTACATCAAACTCACTTGCTGTGCCTGAAAATCCGTTGCGCCAACATTTTTCAAAGCTTGCACAATCGGTACAAACATTATCTCTTACACGAAGATAAACGCCCGTTGTATCTGGCGCTGCTTTTTCTTTTAGAATTTCAGCAACTTTTGTCACCATTCCTGACATATCACCAACTGCACTTTTAGCAAGTTTAAGCCTTGAAATCAGCATGTTTTTAACTGCTGACCCCTCACCTGACAGAGCCGATATTGATATTTGTGCTTTGACTTCTGTAAACCATTTCTGTGGGGTTAAGATAAACAGAATTGATGCTAGAGCAGTTTCGATAAGCATTGAAAACTCTGCTCTTGTACCGTCAAAATACAAAAACAATGCACCAAATGAAAAGATATATGCAAAGGCGCAAAGAACTCGTCCAGAATATGAGAAAACACCTGAAAAAAGACCTGCAACGCAATAGCAAAACGACAATGGTGTCACCGTGCCCGTCAAGGCAAAACCCAACGAAGCGCCCGTACCGATTATTGCCCCGCCACTCTCTCTGAAAAGAAACGATGAGCAAATAATAATATATGAACAGATTGCACCCGAAAGCGAAATTCCCAATAGATTGACACTCTTCAAAGATAAAATTAGAATGAGTATTGATATAACTGTTCCCGTTAATTCTCTTGCTGAAACAAATCCCCTGTTTTTCAGTTTTTTCATAACTAAAAAACTAACTGCAAAGAAATATGCTGAGCCGAATGCTGAAACCGTTTCTGCTATGAATAAAAATAGCTTTCGTGCATCAAAAGATGATGTTATTGTCACTACAGTCCCCGTTGATACCGTGGCAAAAAACGAAATCAAAGCGGGGATAAAAAGCTTTTCGCGAAGTGAGTCAAAAGTGTTGATATAAACCTTTAAAATATAAACTATAATCAGCGCCATTACATAACGAAATGCCATTAAATATTCACTTGAAATTATGTATCCAAGCATTGCGCCAAGGCACGAAAACAAAGTGTTTTCGCGATTTGTACCACTGCAAAAAGCAATACCCAAAGGTGAAAAATATGTTTCTTTTGATGCAGATGCCGTGAGCATTCCTATACCAAAATGAGCGCATTGAATAATCACCGATTTAGCCAAATCAGAAAGCTGTATTCTGTCACTATTTTCTAGAGTGCCGAACTCATTATTCTTCATTTTTTCACCTTCCAAGCATATTTTGTCGTACTCATTATTATATGCTTGTCCCAATAGTGATTTTTGGTGCATTTGGTCTGTAAACTTTGTTTTCTTTTGTCGTTTTGAGTAAATAGAAATCGCAATACACAGAATAATTATTTTTATCTTTTCAAACCTGTTTTTTTGTGTTAAAATGAATTGTTCACAAAAAGGAGTGAGTTTATGTCAAAAGTTTTTACTGTTGTTTCAGGTAAGGGTGGCGTTGGAAAGTCCACATTTTGCGCAAATATTGCCATTTCTCTTGCCGAACAGAATAAAAAAGTTTTACTTATAGACGGTGACGCAGGTCTTCGTAGTCTTGATTTGCTTCTTTCTGTTGATTCGATGGTGGTTTATGACTGGCTTGACATTATTGAAAACCGTTGCGACCACAACAAAGCTCGTTTATTTTTTAATGACAATCTTCAGCTTTTGCCTGCACCTATTACATACCCGGACTCGCTCACAAAAGATATTTTTATGGATATGATTGGCAAATTCAGGGAAGAATATGACTATATTATTATCGATTCCCCTGCTGGCACAGGCGAATTGCCTTTGCTCTATGCTGATTGCAGTGATATGTGCATTGTTGTTGCTACTCCTGACGAAGTGAGCGCTCGAAGTGCTTGCACAGTCGGAAATGCATTGATTAAACAAGGTGTTAAAGAAGATAATCTTCGTCTTATTATCAACCGATTTGATGAAAAAGCAGTAAAAAGGGGCAAACTTTTAAATATTGACGATATGATTGACAGAACATATATCCGTCTTTTAGGTGTTGTGCCTGAAGACCGAGATTTAATGTATTTTTCTGTAACAGAAAACTTACTTTCTGACCATTCTTATACCAAAAACGCTTTTGGGAATATTGCCAAGCGAATTTTGGGCAAAGAAGTTCCAATTTTATTGTAAAAAAATGTTGAAAACTTGATATTTTTTTGTTATTATAATATTTGATTTGTTATACTAATTATTTATGCGCATGTTTTTTATAAAAACGAAAGGGGTTAAATTATGAACATAGCACTTATGGCACACGACTCAAAAAAAGAACTTATGACACAGTTCTGCATTGCTTATTGTGGAATTCTCTCACGTCATTCTCTTTGTGCTACCGGAACAACGGGCAAAATGGTATCAGAAGCTACCGGACTTAAAATTCAACAATTTTTAAGTGGTTCTCAGGGTGGCGACCAGCAAATAAGTTCAAGAATTGCTTGCAATGAAATCGACTTGTTACTTATGTTCCGTGACCCACTTAACCCTAAACCACACGAACCAAAAGACAACACTTTGCTTCGTCTTTGTGATGTTCACAATGTTCCTGTTGCTACAAACATTGCAACAGCAGAAGCGCTCATTCACTCACTTGAACGTGGTGACCTTGATTGGCGCGACATTATCAATCCAAAGAGATAAAATTAAAAAAGTTTTAAAGATGCCTCACTTTTTCAAGGTGAGGCACACCTAATATATAAGGATGTTTTAGTATGGCTTTAATTACAAATGCTATTAAGGGTACACAGGATACTCTGCCTAACGAAAGTTACAAAATTCAATATATTGAATCATCTGCTCGTGAAACTGCCGAAAACTTCGGTTTTCGCGAAATGAGAACACCTGTTTTTGAGCATACAGAACTTTTTCAGCGTGGTGTTGGTGAAACAACTGACGTTGTTCAAAAAGAAATGTACACATTTGAAGATAAAGGTGGGCGCTCAATCACTCTTCGTCCTGAAGGTACAGCGGGTGCTGTAAGAGCCTTTCTTGAGCACGGACTTTTCAACGAAGCATTACCACAAAAGATATTCTATCTCACATCTTGCTATCGTTATGAAAAACCACAAGCAGGTCGACTTCGTGAATTCCACCAGTTCGGTGTTGAATGTTTCGGTGCAGGGGCGCCCAGTGCTGACGCAGAAGTAATTTCACTTGCTCACGAGTTCTTTAATTATTTAGGAATCAACAATTTGAGTCTTGAAATCAATTCAATTGGTTGCCCTGAATGCAGAAAAAATTATCACAAAGCACTCAAAGAATATTTTGAGCAATATAAAGGTGACCTTTGCGAAACCTGTCTCGGTCGTCTTGACAGAAACCCAATGAGAATTCTTGACTGCAAGAGCCCTGTTTGCTCTGGTATTACTGACAAAGCACCAACAGTTATTGAGTTTCTTTGCGAAGATTGTCATAATCACTTTGAAAGCGTTAAGAAATATCTTGATGCTATGGAAATCGAATACACAGTCAACCCACAAATCGTTCGTGGACTTGATTATTACACAAGAACTGTTTTTGAGTTTGTTTCAAAAGAAA
>CALEJD010000058.1 GCA_937898195.1 uncultured Clostridia bacterium
TGAAAAACTAATAGGAATATCAGCTCCTACATCGGCTGGAAAATCTTTTGTTATTCTTCTTAAACTATTGAAAAAACTTTCAAAAGATAATTTTGATATAGTTTATATCATTCCAACACTAAGCCTACTAAATCAGGTGTCAGAAGATTTTAATAAGTTTATAAAGAATTTAAATATTGAAAATTGTCGTGTTACAAATTCTTTCATAGAGAGTGATAAAAGTAACAATATTTATGTTTTGACACAAGAAAAAGCAATATCTGCATTTAGCGATGAACGAAATTCATTTAAAAAAGATATGATTTTGATTGCTGACGAAATACAAAATATTGAAAGAATAAAAGAAGATAATGATGAGCGTGCAAAAGTGCTGTTTGATACTTTAAATGAGTTTCGCTATAAACAAAACGTAAAGCAAATTATAATATCAGGACCAAGAATAGATGAGATAGAAATAACGGGTGAAAGTATTTTTGGCATTGAAACTAAGGAAATATCTTCTGTTGATAGCCCCGTGCTCAATCTAACTTATAGTGTTTATAAAGAACGAAACAGTTTTTATTTAAAACAATACTGCGCATTAACAAAACATCCAATTATCAGGCAAATTATGAATGTAAACGCAATTGAGGGTTATGGTAAAAAAATATATGATGAAAAATATTTTACTTACCTGAATTCTATTGCGAATAGTTTTGATGGAGAACAAAACATTATTTTTGCACCGACTGCTTCTACTGCAAGAAAAATTGCATGTTCACTTGAAGGCGTAAGCCAGACAGTTGCTCCTATCTCAGATTTAATCTGTTATTTTCAATCTACTATCCACCCCAATTATTCGATGTGTAATACACTAAGTAAGGGAGTGGCATATCATCATGGAAAACTACCGGACCACGTCAGGCGAACTATAGAAGATGCAATCCATAATAAATGGTTAACCAATATAGCTTGTACTACAACGCTATTGCAAGGCGTTAACTTGCCAGCACAAAATATTATTATTAGAAATCCACATTTATATCTAAGAAAAAAATCTGATTCAGCAGAGTTATCTAATTATGAAATGGCGAACTTAAGAGGTAGAGCTGGTAGATTATTAAAAGATTTTGTCGGTAGAACTCTTGTTTTAGATGAAACATCTTTCGTTAACTCTGATGGATATGAACAAATAACAATATTTGATGATGTTACAAAAGAGTTACCAACTGGATATGGGGAAAGATTTTCAAAATATTATAATGATATAGAACCTATAATTGGGACAAGTGTACCTGTTAATAGCAAAATGGGTAATTTTGGAGATTTGGTAACTTATACTCGTCAATCAGTATTGAGGTATGGTGAACAAGCAGAGCAAAAGATGAAAAATGTTGGTGTTTGTTACAGCAAGGAACAGATAGCAGCAATTATACTAAGTCTACAAGAATTATCAATTCCAAAGGATATTTGCTTAAAAAATAGGTATTGGGACCCTTTCATACTTGATGTTATTTATAAAAATTACACAGAGAATGTACCTATGCATCCAAAAGAGTATGGTGCAACAGCCAAATTAGATAGAATGCTCAAGTTTTTAAGAGATACTCCAGAAACTAGTGAAATGTACAAAAAATATATTCCTGAAAAGTTCCAAAAAGGAGTTGCAAGGAGTACATTAAAGACAGTATGTATGCAGTGGGCAAAGGAGACAACCTTATTTGAAATATTATCGAAAATGAAATATTCTGATGATAAGATTGAAGATGAAATTGAAGAAACAATAGAATTGTTGCAAAATACCGTTTCATATAGAATACCACTTTTATTGAAACCTATTTTTGATATCAAAAATTCTAACAGTGTTTAATTGGCGTGTATGCAATCCGGTGCATATAGTAAAATTTCTAGAATTATGATAGAAATGGGAGTGCCGAGAGAATGTGCGATCTATTTAAAAGAGGAGCTGTTTTCGAATTTTGACGCCAATGAAAATAATGATGAACAATTGGAAGAAAAAATCAGAAGGATATTGATAGAAAACAAAACAACGCTTCCTTATTGGATAAGTATACAGCTCAATTTTTTAGGATAACATACTATTTATCTTGCTAATATAATTATTGTAATTCATTTATGGACAATAAATAAAAAAACAAAAATGTCGTCAAGAAAAGCTCCGCAATACGGAGCTTTTTATGTGTGTAATATCAGAAATAAACAAAAAATCCGAACCCTTTTCCTACTGGGAAAATTTGGTTCGGATTTTTCTGGTTTGGTGCTGGTGACCGGACTTGAACCGGTACGGTATTGCTACCGAGGGATTTTAAGTCCCTTGCGTCTGCCGATTTCGCCACACCAGCATACTGTTTCGACAGCCTTTATATTATATATTAGTAAATCTCAAATGTCAAGAATAATATTAAATTTCGTCTTTTTGAACAATTATTTTTATTTCTTTTCTATTTGACCTGATTTCAACGATTTGATATAATAATTATGTATGAATTTTAATACTTATTTTACTTTTTAAAAGGAGAATTTATTATGGCAAAAAACAGATACATTGGCGACTATCCTGTTATTGGTATTCGTCCTATTGTTGACGGTCGTCGCGGACCAATGCAGTTACGTGAAAGCCTTGAAGACCAAGTTATGGCTATGGCTAACGCTGCAAAGAAATTGTTTGAAGAAAATCTTTTCTATTCAAACGGTGAGCCTGTAAAGGTTATTATGGCTGACAAATCAATCGGTCGTGTGCCTGAAGCTGCTGCTTGTGCTGACAAGTTCCGTAAAGAAGGCGTTGACATTACACTTTCAGTTACACCTTGCTGGTGCTATGGTTCAGAAACAATGGATATGGACCCATATACAATTAAAGGTGTTTGGGGCTTTAATGGTACTGAAAGACCAGGTGCAGTTTATCTTGCTGCAGTTCTTGCAGGTCACGCACAAAAGGGACTCCCTGCTTTTGGTATTTATGGTCACGAAGTTCAGGACAGAGAACAGGTTGCTGAAATTCCTGATGACGTTAAAGAAAAGCTTCTCCGTTTTGGTCGTGCTGCTGTTGCTTGTGCTACAATGCGTGGCAAGTCATATCTTCAGATTGGTTCACAATGTATGGGTATTGCAGGTTCAATTATCGACCAAGACTTTATGGAATCATATCTTGGCATGAGAGTTGAATCTGTTGACGAAGTTGAAATTCTTCGCCGAATGGAAGAAGGAATTTACAACGAAGAAGAATATCAAAAAGCTCTTGCTTGGACTAAAGAACATTGCAAAGAGGGTCGTGACGACAACCCTGAATCAGTTGAATTCTTGGGCAAAGACCACAAGATTAAATTCACAGATGAAGAAAAAGAAAAGCAGTGGGAATTCACAGTTAAAATGTACTGCATTATCAAGGATTTGATGGCAGGTAACGAAAATCTTCCTGATGCATTCGTAGAAGAAAGAGTTGGTCACAACGCTATTGCAGGTGGTTTCCAAGGTCAGAGACAATGGACAGACCATTGGCCAAACTGTGACTACCCTGAAGCACTTCTTTCATCAACATTTGACTACGAGGGTGCTCGTGAGCCATACACATTGGCAACTGAAAATGACGTACTCAACGGTCTTGGTATGCTCTTTATGAGATTGCTCACTCACCGTGCACAGATTTTTGCTGACGTTCGTACATACTGGTCAGGTGAAGCAACTGAAAGAGTTACAGGTTACAAGTTAGAAGGTAAAGCAAAAGAGTCTAATGGTATTATTCACCTTCTCAACTCTGGTGCTGCTTGTCTTGACGCTTGTGGCGAATGCACAGACGAAAATGGCAATGCTATTATGAAAAAGTGGTGGGAAGTAACTGACGAAGACATTAAGAAGATGACTGACGCAACAGTATGGTGTGAAGCAGGATTTGACAATTTCCGTGGCGGCGGATTCTCAAGCCATTACACAACAAAAGCTGAAATGCCTTGCACAATGATTAGACTTAACCTTGTTAAAGGTCTTGGCCCAGTTCTTCAGATTGCAGAGGGTTGGACAGTTAATCTTCCTGACGAAGTTTCTGACACACTTATGGAAAGAACAAATCCAACATGGCCTTGCACTTGGTTTGCTCCACGTTGCGACGGTAAAGAGGGCTCACCATTCAAGACTGCTTACGAAGTAATGCAGAACTGGGGTGCTAACCACGGTGCAATTTCTTACGGACACATTGGTGCTGACCTTATTACAATGTGCTCAATGCTTCGTATTCCTGTTTGTATGCACAATGTTCCTGAAGACGAAATCTTCCGTCCTGCTTGCTGGAACTCTTTTGGTATGGATAAAGAGGGTCAGGATTATCGTGCTTGCCAGACATACGGTCCACTTTTCAAGAAATAATTAAGGGGTAAAAATATAATGGAAAACTTATCATATATGGAAATTCGTGAGCAGATTTGTGATGTCTGCCATAAAATGTGGCAACTTGGTTGGGTTGCTGCAAATGACGGTAATGTTTCTGTAAAATTGCCTGATGGTAATTTTATGGCAACACCAACAGGCATCAGCAAAAGCTTTATCACACCTGAAAAACTTGTTGTAATTAACGAAAATGGTGAAGTGCTTGAGGGTGCTCCTTACAAGCCATCAAGTGAAATTAAAATGCATCTTCGTTGCTACAAAGAGCGTGAAGATGTAGGCGCAGTAGTACACGCTCACCCACCAACAGCAACAGGCTATGCAGTTGCAGGTAAAAGTATGGACGAATATTCAATGATTGAAACTGTTATTGCAATCGGTTCAATTCCACTTACACCTTACGGCACACCAAGTACAAACGAAGTACCTGAGGCTATTGCACCTTATCTTAAAGAGCATGATGTTATGCTTCTTCAAAACCACGGTGCACTCACAGTTGGTTGTGACCTTATTACTGCATATTACAGAATGGAAACTCTTGAATTATTTGCAAAAATTTCTCTCACTGCTCACCTTCTTGGCGGTGCACAGGAAATTTCAAAGCCAAACATCGACAAACTCTTATATTTGAGAGAAAACTACTATGGTGTTACAGGTAAACATCCTGGATATAAACACTACAATAAGGAAGATTAATTATGCTTAAAAATATTCCAAAAATCTTGTCCCCTGAGATGCTTAAAGTTCTTTGTGAAATGGGACACAGCGACCGTCTTGTTATTGCAGACG
>CALEJD010000059.1 GCA_937898195.1 uncultured Clostridia bacterium
CTTGTTTCAACTAAAACTGTTTTTTCCATATATCATTCTTCTTTCTTAAAAATTTTTGATTTTATTACCACACATTATGATATAACTTTTTTGCGATTTTGTAAAGATAATTAGAGCAATTCTTCAAATGAATTTATGTAATAATCTGCAATTTCTTTGATTTTTTCACTATCATCTGCAGAACTTTTGTCATATACACCACAAACTGTGAAATTACCCTTTTTAGCACCACAGATGCCCTCAATAATATCTTCAAAAACAATGCAATCTTCAGGGGCAACACCCATTCTTTCACTTGCCAGAAGATAAATATCAGGCTCAGTTTTGCCAATGTTAATTTCACTCACATAAGCAAAGGTGTCAAAGAAATCAAAAATCCCGTGCTTTTTGAGAGCGCCTTCACACACGACGGGTTCACTTGCCGTTGCAAAAGACATTTTAACCCCTTTGTCGTGAAGTGATTTAAGATACTCATATACGCCATCTTTCAAATCAACATCATTGAGATAACCCTGTCTGCAAAGGTCGAGCCATTCGTCAACGATTTCGTCAATATCTTCTTTGATGTTATATTTCTCTTTTGTATAAACCGCAGCGGCTTTCAAGTGCATATTTTTAATGACTTCGATATATTCAGGTGTAACTTTTAAATTGCGTCTTCTGAAAAACTCTTCATCCACATCGTGCCAGATGTGCATTGAGTCAAGAAGCGTACCGTCAAGGTCAAAAATAGCCCCTTTAAAGTTTTTAATATCCATATCATTCTCCAAAAACATATTTATTGATAGCTTTTGCCACACCGCCATTGTCGTTGGTGTCTGTTACATATTTAGCAGTGGATTTCACAAGGTCAGTGCCGTTTGCCATGGCGAAAGAGTAATCGGCAAAATCTAACATTGAACAGTCATTTTCACCGTCACCAAAGCACATAATATTTTCTTTGCCAATATGAAGTGCTTCTGCAAGTCCTTTAATTGCAAGTCCCTTTGTAGCATTTATGTTCGTCATTTCAAGATTTCCGTTTACACCTTTTATAATAGGGAATGAAGATGCAAAGGCCACATCACAAATTTTGCTTACTTTTTCTTCAATCTCTAACCTTTCTTCACCTGTGAGAGAAAGAATATTGAGCTTTTCAATGCCTTGTCCGTCAATAAGAGTTTCAAGTGACTCCACAGGCTTAATGAAATCTTTAAGTAAATCGTGAATGTGTGGTGGCACGTGCTCACCATCAAACATAGCATAGCTTTTGTTGTTCATATAGCAATCGCCGTTGTAATAGATTTCATAAATCAAATTGTAACATTCGAGAGTGTTAAAAATCTCAACTGATTGAGTGTTGCTCATAAGTGTTGAACAAACAACTTGTCCCGTATGTAAATCATAAGTGACCGCACCGTTTGAAGTTATGAGATAATCTAAAAAGGGGAGTTGCTCAACAAGATAATCTGTTAGAATTTTTGTTCTACCACTTGCGATTGCAACTTTTATGCCCATATCGTGAGCCTTTTTAAATGCCTCAACATTTTCTTTTGGAATTGTCAAATGATTACTGTTTAAAAATGTACCGTCAAGGTCGGTAGCAATAAGTTTTATATCCATAATTTCACCTAAATACAATAAATGTTAGTGTCCCAGAATGAGATGTGTTTGTGATGACGAAGATAAATCTTGTAATCGGGGTTTATTTCTTTAACTGTGTTTACAAGTGCGAAAATATCTTCACTTCTGTGATAAACTGCCATACAAAGCTTTGGCTTATTCTGTAAAGATTTTAAAGCACCTTTGAGCATTTCACTTTCTGCACCCTCAATGTCAATGTTGAGATATGAGAAATTTCCATATTTTTCAGTAATATAATCAACACAGAGTGTTTGCTTTTCTTCACCATTTTTATTAGCTGAAGCGCCACGACCTTTGTTGCCAGCAAAAGATAATGTGCAATTTTCAGACCAAATTGCATTGTTGAGAGTAACACAGTTTTTGATATTCTCACAGTTAATCTGCAATTTCTTGAATGTCCTTGTATCAGGCTCAACTGCTACAATTTTTTCATAGGACTTTGCATATTGCAAAAATTCTTCAACAGTATCCCCACGATAAGCGCCAAGGTCGAGAAAACTCTCATTTTCACCTAAATTCAATATAGAAAATGCTTCATCTTTATCTGTTTCACACTGGAAACAGTAGTTCAAATCACCTGTAATCTGAAATTTTATAATATTCTCAAATACTTTTTTTGATTGCTCGTCTGCAAGCTGTGAATAGGCTAATTCAATCTCATCAATATGCTTTTCCAAAAAATCCTTATTAAAAATATTGTCACCATAAACAGGGACTGACGGCATTATAGCTTTGTGTCGTTTTGACAAAGCCTTAATATTATCAATAACTTCTGCTAATGGACTGGCAAAACAAAGCACAATTATAAAATCTTCATATTCATTTTCAACTTGCGAAATGGATTTTACTTGAAATCCACGAAAACTACGATTTCTGACAAAACCATCACTTGCACACACGGCAGAAACAGAAATACCTAACCTTTCGAATTCTTCAAATACTCTGTCAGCGCCGTTGCCTGTACCATAAATTACAATTGGTAGGGTAGTGCTCTGCAAAAATTTCCAACTTGATTGGGTCTTTAATAGTTCTTCAAACATTATCCCACCACCATTCGTTTAACATTGAATAAAATAATAACATATTTTGTCGTTATTTACAATAAAACTGTTGACGATATTTGAACTTTGCAATAGAATATTTTTATCAATTTTTGGGAGATTGTTTATGAAAAAAACACTTAGCGCAAGAACAATGTTAATAATCTCAATGTCCGTTTTCGGTACAATTGGTCTTTTTGTGCGAAATATCGGGTTGCCATCGGGTGAGATTGCACTTTATAGAGCAGTTCTCGCTATGATTCTTATTGGTTCTTTTCTCGGTGTAACAAAACAAAAAATCCCACTTTCTAAAATTAAAAAAGAAATTCCGTTGCTTATTTTGTCAGGTGTTGCAATGGGGTTTAACTGGATTTTGCTTTTTGAAGCATATAAATACACAACCGTGTCAGTTGCAACACTCAGCTATTATTTTGCACCTGTAATCGTCACAATCGCGTGCCCAATTCTCTTTAAAGAAAAAATGAAAGCAAAGCAATGGATTTGTTTTGTTATGTCAACTCTCGGTATCGTGCTTATAACAGGAATAGGTGATATAAGCCAAGGAAATAGCCATATCAAAGGCATTTTGTTCGGACTTGGCGCAGCGTCCCTTTATGCAACAGTTATTCTTGTGAATAAGTTTATAAAGAATGTTGACGGAATACATAGAACATTTTTGCAGTTTATCGCAGCCGTAATGGTGCTCGTTCCTTATGTTGCATTGACAGATGGCGTAAATCTTCAAACTCTCAACACAAAAGGTTGGGTGTGCTTGCTTGTGGTTGGTATAATTCACACAGGAATTACATATTGCCTTTATTTCTCATCACTTAAAGAATTACCGGGACAAAAGGCTGCAATTTTAAGTTATATCGACCCACTTGTAGCCGTGTTGGTGTCAGTTGTAATTCTCAATGAAAAAATGACTTTTATGCAAATCTTGGGCGGAGTTTTGATTTTAGGCTTCACTCTCTGGAATGAAATGCCCTCAAAAAAAGCGAATAATTAAAAATATTTCTCATATAATAGTAAAAAAAGTACTTGACAAATATGCATTCAAAGTGTATTATTATAAAGCACTCTTTGAGAGCGTAGTTAAATATCGCGGAGTAGAGCAGTTGGTAGCTCGTCGGGCTCATAACCCGAAGGTCGTTGGTTCAAGTCCTCCCTCCGCAACCAGAAACGAGAACAGTCACCTTTATGGTGGCTGTTTTCTTTTTTGAACAGAATTCATCACTTTTGTGTTTATTCACAATTTTTCATATAAATTATTATTATTTTTATTGAATATGTTTAATTTGTGTGCTAATATAATGTTTATAAATCAATTTTCATTGTATGGGGGATTGAATAATATGAGCAAAAAATATTGTGAAAAGATAATTTCGATTATGCTTACAATAGTAATCATAACTTTATCTACTATAAGTTGCTTTGCAAGTGGCGGTATGATTATTTCAGGTGAAACCAAAATTTCAGCTGAAACAACTGCGAAATCTATTGAGATTGCAAAGCAGATAGAAGCAGAAGGCATTGTGCTTCTTGAAAATCAAGATAATGTACTTCCTTTGCAAGATAAGAAAGTTAATGTTTTCGGTGTTTGTTCTTGTGCTCTGGCACTTGCTGGTGCGGCAGGTTCAGGTGCTGTGCGTGCAGATAAAGCTGTGGGCTTTTATCAGGCACTCACTAATGCGGGTATAGAGTATAATGAGGCTATTTATGACATCTATGCTGAATATGCAAATGCAGAATCAGATGGTGGACTTCTTGACTATGTTGGCGGTGTGCTTGAACAGTTCTTCTCAGGCGGTAAAGCAGAAATGCCAATTTCTAATATCAGTGATACTGTTATGAACGAAGCAGTGCAATACTCAGATACAGCCATTGTCGTTATCGGCAGAGTCGGTACTGAAATGAAAGACCTTGCCGTTGAAGATTTGAAGCTTAGTGCGGAAGAAAGAAATATGCTTGATAAGGTTTGTGCTACATTCTCAGATGTAATTGTAGTGTTTAACTTGTCAAATATAATGGATATGTCATGGTTGGATGATTATAGTAACATCAAAGCCGCTATGATTATGTGGCTTCCTGGTGAAGTTGCAACAGATAGCGTGGGCAAAGTACTCTCTGGTGACGTTAACCCATCAGGTAAACTTGTTGATACTATTGCTTATAATTTAGAAGACCATCCGTCAAATATGAATTTTGGTAATTATCAATATACAGGTGTCAGCGGTATTCCAAGCTATTTCGTTAACTATTGCGAAGGCATTTATGTAGGTTACAGATATTTTGAAACCTTTGCACCTGAAAAGGTTATGTATCCTTTCGGCTATGGTTTGTCATATACTGATTTCACTTGGAATGTTAAATCTTTCAATGCTGACGAAGAAAATGTGACCATAGAAGTTGAAGTTACAAATACAGGCAACGTTGCAGGCAAAGATGTTGTGCAGATTTATTTCTCAGCACCATATTATATGGGTGGCATTGAAAAGAGTGCAATCGAGCTTGCCGCTTATGATAAAACAAAGTTATTACAACCTGGTGAAAGTGAAGTTTTAACAATCTCTTATGCAACAGAAGATATGGCTTCTTATGATTCAAAAACAGAAGAAGCATGGGTGCTTGAAGCGGGTGAATATGATATTTATGTTGCTCGTGATGTAAGAACATTTGAAAAGACATATAAATATAACGTAGAAGAAACTGTTGTGTATGATACAGACAATGTAACTGGTAATCCTATTAAAAACCTTTTCGAGTTTGCAGAAGGCGATTTGACATATATGTCACGCGCAGATGCAGTGAACACATACCCAAAATCACCTGTGAATTTTGCAGCAACAGAAGATGTGCTTAATAGTGACATTCGCCCTGCACCTACAACAGAGGGTGAAGCACCAAAAATGGGTGTAGAATATGAAGATGGTGTAATAACACTCAGTGATGTTGCAGATAATGAAGCGTTGTGGGATGAATTCCTTGACCAATTGACCCTTGAAGAGCAAATTGACCTTATTTGTGACTGCGGTTACGAAACAATAGCAATCGACAGACTCGGTGTTCCTGCAACGTCAGATAACGACGGTCCATCATCTATCAAAGGTCCTGGTGGACTTCTCTATACTGATTCGGGTCTTGCTTTCCCTGTGGCTACTGTTATTGCGTGCACATGGAATGATGAATTGGCAGAAGAATTTGGTGAAGCAATCGGTCAGGAAGGCATTGAACTTGGAACTCACGTTTGGTATGCACCTGGTTGTAATATTCACCGTAGCCCATTAGGTGGCAGAAATAACGAATATTTCTCAGAAGACCCATTGCTTTCAGGTAAAATATCTGCAGCCGTTACAAGGGGTGCACAGTCAAAAGGACTTATAGTTACTGTTAAGCATTTTGTTGCTAACGACCAAGAAACTAACAGACAGTCAAACGGTCTTTATACATGGCTCAATGAACAGTCTTTGAGAGAAATTTATCTTGAACCATTTGAGATTTCTGTTAAAGAAGGCAAAGCAAAAGGCATAATGACAGCATATAACAGATTAGGCAATCAGTGGTGTGGTGGTTCAAAAGCTCTTGTAACTGACCTTTTAAGAACTGAATGGGGCTTTGACGGATATGTTATTACTGATGCAAGCATTGACCTTACAGGTAATGGCTATCTTGACCCTGCACTTGCAGTTTATGCACGAAACAGTGGTATTCTCACAATGATTTATGTTGTTTCAGCATCTCAAACAAAAGATGCTCTTAAATCAGCTTATGAAGCAGACCCAATCGGCATGGGCAATGCAATGCGACTTTGCGTATATGACATTTGCAAAATGAAGATGCAATCAAATGCTTTTGTCCTTGCAAATGATGATGAACAGAATAATCCGTCAACTAATAACCCTGACCAAAATCAAGGCAATAACAATGACGCACAAAACAACGCAGGTAATGCAAATCAAGAAGGAATTCCTGACGGCGATGGTATCAATTTCTTCACACTCAGTAATATTGTGAAAATTTGGCTCTCAGTATTTGCATTGGCTATAATTGTGATTATTCCTTTTACTGTCAGAAAGAGAAGATTAAGCTAATTATATAGAGAAAAACACTCATCGCAAGTGAACAAGTCCAGTAAAAACGGACAATAGAAAAAAACAACCCCCTATGGTAAAATAAAACACCATAGGGGGAATTTCTATGCCACGAAAATACCAACATATAAGTCAACACAAAAATGAAATATTAAAATTAAGAGAGAAAGGTTTAACATATCGAGAAATTGGCGATAAATTGGGTTTTACAAAAAGTCAAATAAAAGAATTCTTTAGTCGATTACATAAGAAAGAACATAATATTGAAACAGGAATGTCATTGAAGAGAAAAGGCAGACCGACAAAAGATTATGTTGTAACCGAAGAAATGAAAATAAATGAGTTGAAATATATAATTGCACGAAAAGAAGCAAAGATAAAATCTTTGGAAATGGAAAATGAATTAATGAGGGATTTTCTCTCGCTCACAGAAAGGAAGTGAGAACAAGTGTGAAGTTTATGGTTATCTATCGTCATAAGGATAAATATTCAATAAGTGAGATGTGTAGATTTTTTGATGTATCACGAAGTGGCTACTATGATTATGTAAAAAGAATAGATATGCCTGATAGAGATTTATCATTAGCTGAAATGATAAGAGAATGTCAGAATAGATGTGGTAAAACTTATGGTTATCGCAGAGTACATATATGGCTTGAAAGACAAGGAATATATCACAATCCAAAGACTGTATTAAGAGTAATGCAAAAATATAATCTGTTGTCCGTAATCAGAAGAAAGAAATATCGTAATTACGGTGATTATCTTCATAGATATCCAAATCTGTTAAACAGAGATTTTCATGCTGACATGCCAAATCAAAAGTGGGTAACGGATATATCATACATAAAGACACAACAAGGAACATTGTATCTTTCGGTAATTAGAGATTTGTATGATAACAGTATTGTTGCATACAAGACAGGTACAGAGCAGAACATAAACCTTGTATTAAGTACAATCAGAGCAGCAAAGAGAAAAGAAAAAGTCACTGCAGAGTTGCAGCTCCACAGTGACCAAGGCTTTCAATACA
>CALEJD010000060.1 GCA_937898195.1 uncultured Clostridia bacterium
GGTGAAGCAGTTGGTATTATCGCTGCTCAGTCAATCGGTGAACCTGGTACTCAGCTTACAATGAGAACATTCCATACTGGTGGTGTTGCTACTGGTCAGGATATTACACAGGGTCTTCCTCGTGTTGAAGAATTGTTCGAAGCAAGAAAACCAAAGACTCTTGCAATTCTTTCAGAAATCGATGGTATTCTTTCATTCCGTGAAATCAAGGGTAACGAGCATATCGTTATCACTGACCACGAAAACGGTGATGAACGCGCATATATGATTCCTTATGGCTTCCATAAGAGATTCAACTCAGAAACAGACGAAAACGGTCAACCAATCTTCGTTAAGAAGGGTACAGCACTTACAGACGGTTCTCCAAATCCAAACGATATTCTTGCAATCAACGGCGTTGACGCTGTGCATGACTATCTTATCAAGGAAGTTCAGAGAACATACCGTATGCAGGGTGTTGATATCAACGATAAGCATATCGAAGTTATTGTTCGTCAGATGATGAGAAAACTTAAGGTTGCAGAAGCAGGTACAACAGACCTTCTTCCAGGTGCATCAACTGATAAGCGTGAACTCGCTCAGGCAAATGAAAGAGCTCGTCTTCGTGCAGAAGAAACAGGCGAAGCATTTGTTCCAGCAACAAGCACACCAGTGCTTCTCGGTATCACAAAGGCATCTCTTGCAACAGACTCATTCTTGTCAGCAGCATCATTCCAAGAAACAACAAGAGTTCTTACAGATGCAGCTATCAAGGGTAAGATTGACCCACTTATGGGTCTTAAAGAAAATGTTATTATCGGTAAACTTCTTCCATCAGGTACTGGTATGAAGTGTTACTCAGACGTTGAACTTAACAAATCAATCGCTGATTTAGTTTCAACAGAAGCATAATAAATAAAAATACAAGACGAGGGAAACCTCGTCTTTATTTTTTAGTTAAGAGTGAAAAATGAATAGTGAAGAATGAATAATGTCGAGTCTGCGACGCAATTTATAAAAATATTGACAAATATTTCATTTAATGATATATTGAAATTAAATAATATACAGAAAGTTGTGGTGTTTTTTATGGGAAAAATGAAAATTGCTTTAAGAACTATATGGAATATAGTTGTTTGCATTTTTATTTATTTGCTTTTTGTAGTTACTATGGATGCAACAGATATTGTGCTTACTGCGATGTTTAGCACATTTCTATTTCCTGCAACAATATTGTTATTGATTTATCATATTTACACATCAGTAATGTATTATGTTTATTGCTATAAACACCGAGATGATAAAATTTGTTTTACAAATAAAGATAAGAGTAAATTAAAGACAATTATTTCTACTGTTATTCTTATAACGGTTGCAGTATTGTTTATGTTGTATGCAATGTCTCTTGTGACATCGTTTGGTGTACCTGTTACTAACGACAAGATTGAAGAAAAGTTAGGCTTTATAGATTCCGAAATTTCAGACTATTCATTTGTGGAAAACCTTGATGTTCAAACTGAAAAAGTTATGACAACAGAGCATCATTATATGTTTATGTCAATGTATGCAGCTGAAGGTAATCTAATAGTTAATGAAACAACTACTAAAGAACATGTCGCTAAAATTAATTTTGAATATTCGGAAAAATTACCTTGGTATATATCAACATTTATATATAAAGATGTGGTCGATAGACTTGATACCAGTTGGTCCTTTCGTACGGATGGTGTAGATTACAGTACAACTCATAATGAAACAGAAATTGATGGAGTAAAGGTTGTATATAGATATATTCAATGTAGTGAAGCCAATTTCATTGATATTTGTATGAAAAAAGGCAATAAAATCCTCTATATTGAAGAAAACTGGGAGCAATTTGTAGATATTGATGCAGAATCCCGTATTGATGAGTGGATAGAAACATTTAAGAATATATAAATATGGATAAACAACGGGAGCTTTGCTCCCGTTTTCATTTTCACTTAATAAGTTTTCGTTATTTTGCAAAAAAACTATTGACAAATATTGTTTAATTGTGATAAACTAATCGAGCATGCGGACTTGTGTCCGTGAATTTGTTATGCAACTAAATATGTATGGGGGTGAATCAAAGAATGCCAACCTTTAACCAGCTCGTTCGTAACGGAAGAGAAACTCTCGTTAAAAAGTCTAAGGCTCCAGCTCTTGGTAAGGGTCTCAACTCAAAGAAGAATGTTATGACAAATAACAATTCTCCACAAAAGAGAGGTGTTTGTACTGTTGTTAAAACAGATACACCTAAGAAACCTAACTCAGCTCTTAGAAAACTTGCCAGAGTTCGTCTTACAAACGGTATCGAAGTTTCAGCTTATATCCCAGGCGTAGGACACAATCTTCAGGAACACTCTGTTGTTCTTATCAGAGGCGGCCGTGTTAAGGACCTTCCCGGTGTGCGTTATCACATTATCCGTGGTACACTCGATACTCAGGGTGTTAACGGAAGAATGCAGAGCCGCTCAAAGTACGGTGCAAAGCGTCCTAAGGCAGCAAAAAAATAATAGGTTAATGTTAAAAGACAGAATCTTCTTGAAAGGCAATACTGAAAAGTATTTGTCCAACGAGAGTGTATATATATTTATGTATGCCTTTTCGTTGGTGCCACGGGGTTTTGTCACTCGAGTACCTATGATATCATTAATATGAAGGAGGGAAGCGCAGTGCCAAGAAGAGGCCAGATTGCAAAACGTGATGTTTTGCCAGATCCGCTTTATAATTCAAAGCTTGTAACAAGACTTATCAACAGCGTTATGTTAGACGGTAAGAAGGGCGTTGCTCAGAAAATCGTTTATGATGCATTCGACATCATCGCTGAAAAAACAGGCAAGGAAGCTTTAGAAGTTTTCGATGCCGCAATGGAAAACGTTATGCCAGTTCTCGAGTGTAAGGCTCGTCGTATCGGTGGTGCAACATACCAGGTTCCAATGGATGTTCGCCCAGAAAGACGTCAGACACTTGGTCTTCGTTGGATTACACTTTATGCACGTCAGCGTTCAGAAAGAACAATGAAAGAAAGACTTGCTAACGAAATTCTTGATGCTATCAACTCACAGGGTGGAGCATTCAAGAAGAAGGAAGAAATGCACAGAATGGCAGAAGCTAACAAAGCTTTCGCACATTTCAGATGGTAATTTATTAGAGACATTTAGGAGGACATTATGCCAAGAAAAGTATCTCTTGAACAAACAAGAAATATTGGTATCATGGCTCATATCGACGCTGGTAAAACAACTACAACAGAGAGAATTCTCTATTACACAGGTGTTAACCACAAAATCGGTGAGACTCATGACGGTTCAGCAACAATGGACTGGATGGCTCAGGAGCAGGAA